>NZ_JBGCCT010000042.1 GCF_041260665.1 Catenulispora sp. GP43
TCAACCGACCGCTACCGAAATCCGCGAGGTCCAGCACGCCTGGGCCCAAGCAGGACTGGACCTGGCGGCCTGACCCCCATCACATCTGCAGAAACAGCGAAAGCCGAGACATGAGTGACGAGCTCGAAATGGGGCCCATCGACTACCTCGTCGTCGAGTTTCCCCGCGAGGACATGCGCGGGGAGGGGCTGCCGCTGCTGGTCGACCTGGTCGAGCGGGGCATCATCCGGATCCTGGATCTCACCTTCGTGACCAAGGGCGAGGACGGGTCCGTGGCGGTGCTCGACCTCGCCGACGAGGATGCCGACGGGCGGCTGGAGTTGGCCGTGTTCCAAGGCGCGTCCTCGGGTTTGATCGGCGACGACGAGATCGCTGAAGCCGCCTCGGTGATGGCGCCGGGGACCTCCGCCGGGATCCTCGTGTACGAGAACACCTGGGCCGCGCCTTTCGTCGGCGCGCTGCGGCGGAACGGGGCTCAGGTCGTCGCCAGCGGCCGTATTCCGATCGCGGATCTGCTCGAAGCCCTCGAGTCCGCCGGTTCCAGCAGCTGAAAGGTGCCTCATCATGGGATTGCTCAGGGGAGTCGCGCGGACCGCGGTGGTGGCCGGGACGGCGACAGCGGTGTCCAACAGGGTCTCCCGGCGGCAGGCCGGGCGATGGGCTCAGCAGGAACAGCCCGTGCAGGCCGAGCAAGCGCCTCCGCCGGCTGCTCCCGCCGCTCCGGCTGGGTCCTCGATGGATGACAAGCTGGCGCAGCTGAAGGAACTCGGCGTCTTGAAGGACAACGGCGTTCTTTCCGAGGCTGAGTTCCAGGCGCAGAAGCAGAAGATCCTGGGGACCTGAGGACCGCGACCGCGTCACAGCCCGGTCCGAAGGGGCAGCTGCCCATGGAGAAGGAACACGATGACGAGCCGTCGCCGTCAGCGGTGGTGAAGCTGTTCGCGGCCGGGGTCGGGGCCGCGTTGCAGGCAGTGGAGGTGCTGACCGAGTTCGGTGCGGAGACCGCGCGGGTCGTCATCGACCGGGGCCAGGCCACGGCGAGTGAGGCGGATCGCCGGTATCACGCGGCTGCTCGGCGGGGCGACGCGCTGATCAGAGGCACCGCGGACAAGCTGGCCGGGCCGGGCGGCCGGGTGCTGGGTGCGGCTGCCGAGTGGACGGACCGGCACGTCGTCCGGCGGGTGGCGGAGTCGATGAAGCCGTATCTGATCGAGGAACTCGTGCCCGAAGTGATCGACGGCGTGCTGCCGAAGATCCGGGCGGACGTCGTCCCGGTGGTGATCGAGGACCTCACGAAGGACGAACGCGTCCTGGACCTGGTGGCCACCCAGAGCCGGGACATGCTCTCGCGCAGCGTCGCCGAGGCCCGCCGTGCCTCGGCCGACGCCGACGACCGGGTGGAGGCCCTGGTGCACAGGCTGTTCGGACGCCGGGGTCCAGAGGGATGACGGGCCGGAGGACGACCAGCGGGGAGGAGCCTTCCGCGGACGAGCGGAATGAGCTGAACAAGCTGAATGAGCAAGCTGACCGGCATGACCAGCACGAGCAGTACTCAGGCCTCGTCACCCGGCTGGCGGCGCTGAGCATCGACGCCGTCCTCCTCCTGATCGCCTCCGTGGCGGTCGGCTTCGGCGTGCCGGCCCTGTGGAGCTCCGTGGAAGGCTCGGTCCCCGGATGGCTGAAGGACGGCTCCGAAGTGGTCGCCGCCCTCCTGCCCCTTCTGTACTTCTGGCTCAGCTGGTGCGTCACCTGCCAGACGCTCGGCGGCATGCTCTTCGGCATCGCCGTCCTGCGGCCCGACGGCTCGCGGGTCGGCGTACCGCGCGCCGCCGCGCGGGCGTTCTTCGGCCTGCTGTTCGCGCCGATCTGGCTGGTCGGGATGGTCATCACGGTGCTGGATCCGCGGCGTCGAGCGGCCCACGACATCCTGATGGGCACGGTCGTCCGGCGGGTCTGACTCGAAGCGGATCCTGTATGTCCGGCAGATCCTGCACTTCAGCGGCGGTATGCCGCCGTAATGCGGGGCACCGGAATCGCTCTTACCATCGAACCGCTAGCCGCCGATGAGGGTTCGCCCATCCGCGCGGCCTTCTCCGGCGCGGCTTCTGAAGGAAGGCAGCCAATCATGGCCGTCACATCCGAGACTCCGGTACTGGACACGCTCGCCGCGATGACGATCGATTCGCTCGAGCGGTGCAGCATGGAGCCGAGCACCCTCGTGCTCACCCGCCTGGCCGCGCTGTGCGCGATGGACGCACCGCCGATCTCCTACCTCGCCCACGTCGGTCCGGCTCAGGAGGCCGAGGTGACCATGGACCAGGTCCAGGACCTCCTCGTCGCGATCGCGCCGGTCGTGGGCACCGCCCGCGTCATGTCGGCCGCCGGCCACATCGCCGAGGCCCTCGGCTACGCGATCGCCGTGGCCGAAGCGGAGGACAGCGGCAATATGTGACCTCAGCGGCCCCCGCGGCGGCCGCGCCCCACGAAGGAGGGCTCATGCCGGCTGCGGGCGCCGCATCGTCCGCGGGTGACCGGGAGACGCGCCGCACTCCGGAGCTGGCTCGCATGCTGCTCCGGATCGTGTTGCGCGATCCCGGTCGCCTGCCGGAGAACCTCGCGATCTTCTCGCTGACGATGCTGGGCCCCGGTGTTCCCGCCTACATCACCGCGCTGCGCCGCCAGAATCCCGATGCCGACGCCTCACAGCTGGAACGCCTGATCGCCCAGCAAGGCATCCGGGAGACGGCCCGCGAGGGCGGGTTCGTCGGCGGGCCCTTCATCGCCTTCGTGCCGGTGGCGTTCGTCGCCGCCTTGTTGGCCCAGATCAAGATGACGCTGCGCATGGCGGCCGCGTCCGGCCGCGACCCGCAGGATCCCGAGCGCGCCGCCGAGCTGTTGGTGATCATGGGTGTCCACGGCGATGTGACGCACGCGGCGGCGGCGTTGAAGGCGCTTCCGGCGGAGTCCGACACCGTGCGGAAGCACTCTGCCGTCTACTCCATGGTCGACGTGATCCGGCGCATGGCCAAGCTGCTCGGGCTGATCGCGCCGGCGGCGGTCACCCCGGTGAGCCGGCTGGTCCATCTCGGACGCTGGCTGGTGCTCGGTCTCGCGCTGATCGTGGGCATGGTGGTGCCGCTGATCTGGCTTCCCTACCTGTCGATGTCGTACTACCGCGGCACGGTCGAGCTGGCCGAGCGGGTCTCGGTGTTCTACTCGGGGCCGGAGAAGGCCATCCACCTGCCGCGCAAGGCTTCCGACGCCCCCGGGCTCGCGGCAGCCGCGCTGCGGGCCCTGGGCTCGCTCGCGCTGATCGTGGGCGGGTTCGCCGTGTTCCTCGCGCTCGACGTCACGATCGCCGGACATGAGTGGCCTGCGCTGCTGTCGCTGGCGGTCCTCATATCCTCCGTGACCGGTCTGGTGTGGTACCTGCGCCGGCTTCGACACCGGCGATGACGAGGCTTTCCCCGTTTTCACACGAACGGGCCCGTCCCTTCGCCCGGCCTCGGCGGCGAGCCGAGGATGAGATGTCGTACCCGAACAGTGCGGTACGGACCGGGAACGCGCACCCGGCGTGTGCGCGAGTGGAGATGACAGCCATGAGTCAGGCCACGGTTCCACGCGGCACAGCGTCCCGGACACCGCACCACGCGGTCTTCGCCGGCGTACTGCTGATGATCTCAGGCATCATGAACGTCTTCCAAGGGATCACCGCCATCGCCAACGACGACGTGTACCGGCAGATCGGCAACTACACGTTCAAGTTCTCCACCACCTCGTGGGGCTGGATCCACCTGGTCCTCGGCGTCCTGGTCGCGATCGTCGGCTGGGGTGCCTACACCGGCGCCACATGGGCCAAGGTCATCGGTGTCGCCATCGTCGGGATAGCGATGATCGTCAACTTCATGTGGCTGCCCTACCAGACCTGGTGGGCGCTGGCCCTCATCGCGATCGACGGCTTCGCCCTGTGGTCACTGATCGGCGGCAGCGACGAGCCGGTCGCCAGAACCTGAGAACGCCGCGAGTGCCATCCCCTCGGGCCGGCCGGGATCAAACGGGCCCGGCACGGCGAGCGCGGCGGGCACAGCAGGCGCGCCGAGCGCGCTGGCTGGCCCGCGCAGCGCTCGCCCTCGTCCTGGCCGCGGTCGGGCTCCTGATCGCGGCGACCGATCTGGGCGGCGCCATCGTGGCCGTCCTGATCGCGGTCGCCGCGCTGGCGCTGGCCGCGGTCGGGGGCTGGTGGGCCCTGACCCACCACGGCGCCGCCCGGACCGTGGGCGTCCTGGTGATGATCGGCGCTCTGGTCGGCAGTGTCCTGCTCTACGCGAGCTCGACCGTCCGCTGGCTCATCGCCCTCGGCGCCGCGGTGGCCTGGGCCGCCGCCCTGGCCTGCGGCCGCGCGGCGCTGCGCGCCGACCGGGCCGAACACGGCACGCCGGTGCTGCACACGCCCGCGCCGCGCCGGCCGGTGCTGATCATGAATCCGGCCTCCGGCGGCGGCAAGGTCGAGCGGTTCGACCTGGTCCGCAAGGCCGAGCGGCTCGGCTGCCGGGTCGTGCTGCTGGATCCCGCGCACCACCAGGACGTCGCCGCGCTCGCCCGGCAGGCGCTCGCCGACGGCGCGGACCTGCTCGGCGTGGCCGGCGGGGACGGCACGCAGGCCCTGGTCGCCGGGGTCGCCGCCGAGCACGGCGTGCCCTTCCTGGTGATCTCGGCCGGCACCCGCAACCACTTCGCCATGGACCTCGGCCTGGACCGCGACGACCCGAGCCGCTGCCTGCTGGCCCTCACCGACGGCGTCGAACTGCGCGTCGACCTCGGGGAGGTGGCGGGGCGCACGTTCGTGAACAACGCCTCCTTCGGCGTCTACGCCGAGATCGTGCAGCGGCCCGAATACCGGGACGCGAAGGCCGCCACCACGCTCGATGAGCTCCCTGACCTGCTGACCGGCTACGCCGGGGCCCGGCTGACGGCGGACGTCGACGGCACCGTGCTGGCCGGCCCGCAGGCGGTGCTGGTGAGCTGCGACCCGTACGAAACGGGCTGGTACGGGTCGGGCCGCCGGCCGCGCCTGGACACCGGGACGCTCGGCGTCATAAGCCTGACGGTGCGCGGCGCGGCGCAGGCGGCGGATCTGGCCCTGCGCGGCGAGCAGTCCGCCGCGCTCACCAAGATGACCGCCGACGAGGTCGTCATCACGGCCGACACGGACACCGTCCAGGCCGGGGTGGACGGGGAGGCGCTGACCCTGCCGGTCCCGGTCCGCTGCCGGATCCTCCCCGGAGCCCTGCGGGTCCGGGTCCCGCGTGAGCGTCCCGGGGTCCCGCCGCCCCGGCAGGGGATCGACTGGCGCCGGCTCGGCATGCTGGCTCTGGCCCTGCCCGGGAAGACGACCGAGACGACGGTGAAGCGATGACCATCCGCAGCATCCGCACCGCGGTCGACACCGCCCGAAGCGCAGCCGCCTCGGCGGACGCCGCCCTGTACACGGTCGTCGCGCGCAGCACCGGCAGCAGCGGGCTCGACGAAGGGCTCTCCCGGCTCTCGAACGCGGCGGACCACTCCAAGATCTCCCTGGCGATCGCCGCGCTTCTCGCGGCGCGTCCCGGGGCACCGCGCCGGGGCGCTCTCAGGGGCCTGGCGGCGATCGGCCTCACCTCGGCGAGCGCCAACCTGCTCGGCAAGCGGCTGTTCGGCCGGCGCCGGCCGGACTGGGACGCGATCGGGGTCCCGCTGCGGCGCAGGGTTCGGATGCCCTCCTCGACGGCCTTCCCGTCCGGACATTCCGCGTCGGCCGCGGCGTTCGCCGTGGCGGTGGCCTCCGAGGTTCCCGCGGCGGCCCTGCCGTTGGGGGCTCTGGCCGCCGTCGTCGGGTACTCGCGGGTGCACACCGGCGTGCACTATCCGGGCGACGTCGTCGCGGGCTTCGCACTCGGGGCGGCCTGCGCCGCGGCCGTGATCGTGCTCGACCGGCGCCGGAGGGAGCCCGCGGCTAGTGCAGGTGAAGCAGCACCAGGTTCTTGAGCATCACCATCACGACCCCGAGGCCCACGGCGGTCGCCGTCGCCCCGGCCAGGCGCCAGCCGGTCAGCCTCGCCGCGCGCGCCGCCGCCCAGCTGTGCAGTCCGAGCAGGAGCACGACGACCGCGAGCCCGATGTTCGCGGCGGTCAGGGTCGTGGCCCCGGCCAGGCGGGCGACGACCGCGGCCGCCAGCGGCAGGAACGACGCCGTGACCATGGGCCAGGTCTCGGCGAGCGCGTGCCCGATGCGGGCCGGGGACGGCAGGCGTCCGTCCTCGATCTGTTCGCCGAGCAGGACCGCGTACTCCTCGGCCAGCCAGTAGACCACCAGGGTGACGACGACCGCGACGACGAGCGCGGCCGTGGTCAGTCCGGTGGTCGCGGCGAAGATCGCCGCGGTGACGATGGCTCCGTAGATGCCGGCGGCCCGGCGGCGGCCGACGTCGTAGACCGGGCCGCCGGGTTCCTCGGTGGCACCGCTGTCGGCCGCGGCGGCCGCGGCGGCGCCGTCTGCGGCCGCGCTCCCGCCGTCGTCCGCCGCGGTCCCGCCGCGCTCCAGCTCAGTCATCGCCGTCTCCAGGGGTTCGGTGGTCCGGCGCGCCGGCACGGAAGGCGTCCTCGGCGGCGTGGACGCTCGGGAAGAAGTGGCTGTCCGGGAGCGCCTGGTCCTCGTACTGTTCGATCTTGCGCCGGACCGGCTCCTGCAGCTCGGCGAACATCAGGTCGATGCCCCGCGACCGGAGGTCCCGGTCGAGCTTCAGGAGTATGTCGCAGGCGGTGACGTCGACATCGGTCACCGACTCGGCGGCGACCAGGATCCACCGGGTCCCCGGGCTGCGCGACAGCCGCAGGACGCGGTTGCGGAACCTCTTGGCGTTGGCGAAGATCAGCGGCGCCGCGAAGCGGTAGATCACCAGGCCGGGGACACGCTGCGCGGTCGGGTGGGTGTCCAGGTCGTAGTAGCCGCGCAGCCCGCTGACCCGGCCGAGCTCGGCCTCATAGGGCTGCCACGCGTGCCGGAAGACGTTCAGGATCGACAGGAGCACCGCGATCCCGATGCCGGGCAGCACCCCGAGCAGCGCGACGCCGAGGAACGCCGCGGCCGAGAGCAGGAACTCGGTCCGCCGCTGGTGCCAGAGCCGGACCGTGCCCGGGATGTCGGCCAGCGACAGCGAGGCGCAGATGACCACGGCGGCCAGCGCCGGCTGCGGCAGGTTCCGCAGCAGGCCCGGGACCAGCACGATCATCAAGGTGATGAGCACGGCGCCGACCACCCCGGTCAGCTGGCTGCGCGCCCCGGACCGCTCGGCCACGGCCGTGCGGGACCCGCTGGTACTGACCGGGAAGCCCTGGAAGAACCCGGCAGCCAGGTTCGCCGCCCCGATGCCGACCATCTCCTTGCCGCCGTCGATCTCCTGCCCGGTGCGCTCGGCGAAGGCCGAGGCGGTGGAGATGGTGTCGGCCAGCGAGACCAGCGTGATGCCGCCGGCCGCGCCGACCAGCGGGCCGAGGTCCGACCAGCGCACGTCCGGCAGGGTCAGCGGCGGGAAGCCGCGCGGCAGTTCGCCGACCAGGCTCACCCCGTGCGCGGCGAGGTCGAAGACCGAGGTGGCGGCGATGGACATCAGGACCATGATCAGGACCGCCGGGACCTTCGGCAGCCAGTGCTGGAGCGCCAGGATGACGGCCACCCCGGCGATCCCGACGGCGGCGGCCGCGGCGAGCGCCTCGCCGCGCGCGAGCCCCCGCACGAAGCCGTGGATCTCGCGGATCAGGCCCTCGGCGCTCACCGAGAAGCCGAACAGCTTGGGCAGCTGTCCGACCAGGATGGTCAGCGCCAGGCCGTTCAGGTAGCCCATGATCGTGGGCTTGGACAGCAGGTCCGCGACGAAGCCCAGGCGGGCGAGCGCGCCGCCGATCAGCAGCACCGCGACCATGAGCGCCAGCATCGAGGCCAGGGCGACGGCGCGGGCGCTGTCCTGCCCGGCGGCGGCCAGCGGGAGGACGGCGGCGGCGATCAGCGGCCCGAGGGAGGAGTCGGGGCCCAGGACCAGGATCCGGCTCGGGCCGAACACCGCGTAGGCGAGCAGGCAGGTGATCGAGGTGTACAAGCCGGTGATGGGCGGCAGGCCGGCCAGTTCCGCGTACGCCATGCCCTGCGGCACGAGCAGGGTGCTCAGCACCACCCCGGCCACGACGTCCTTGGCCACCCAGCCCCGCTGGTAGGTCGCCGCCGCTTGCAGGCCGGGTACCGAGCGCCAGACGGACACGCGCCTCCAGCCTCCAGCCTCCATACCGCGAGCCGATGAGTCGATGAGCCGATGCACGTCAGTGCCCGTCAAGTCGACCACGGCCCTTGCGCGGTGTCAGCCGGAGACGGGCCGTTCGGCGCACGTCAGGACGTTCAGGCGTTCAGACGTTCAGGCGTCAGGGCGTTCAGACGTCCGGCGTCCGGGCGTCCCGGCAAGCTGTCGCCGGTTCCGCACCGCAGTGTCATGATCTTCTTGGCGAGTGGTGGAGGTGACCATGCCCTGGGATGCCGTGCCGCCGGCGCTTGCCGCCGCGTTCTCGCCGACGACGCTGCTGATCGTCGCCGGTCTGCTGTCCCGGGCACGGCCTCTGAAGCTCGCGTTCACCTTCCTCGCCACCGCCGGCACGGTCACCGTCGGGGTGGGCTTCGCGGTCGTCGGCGCCCTGGACGCCACCGGGTGGGACGACAAGCGGCTGCATCCGACCACGCCGCCGGCGCTGGATCTGGCGCTGGGCGGTGCGGCCCTGTTGTTCGCGGTCATGGTGGCGCGCCGGCCCCCGCACAAGGTGAAGGTCCGCCGCGGCGACACGCGTCTGACGACCGCGATGGTCCTCGGTCTGGCAATGGGCTCGCCGTCGCCGCTCTACCTGCTGTCGCTGCACACCGTGGCCCAGTCCGACATGGCCTCGGCGGCCAAGTACGTCGCCGTGATCCTGCTCGCGGCCATCGTCATGCTCATGGCCGAGATCCCGATCGTCACCTATATGGTCGCCCCGACCACGACCGCCGCCCGGCTCGCGGAGGCGAACGCCTGGCTGGGCCGCCACGGGCAGGCCATCCTGGTGATCGCCTCGACCGTGGTGGGCTGCTACTTCGTGGTCAAAGGGTTCGTCGGGCTGCTCCAGGCGTAGCGCGGACATGCCGGACCGGAGCCGCGGACGCACAGTGGAGTCATGATGAATTCCGAGACGACGGGGCCGACCTTCCAGACCGGCATGATCCGGACTGGAGCCGCGCTCATCGGCGGCGGCCTGATGCTCGCCGCCGCGGGGTCCGCGATGGCGGCGATCGCCGTGATGCGCGGCGTGGCGGCCTGGGCCCGGCAGCGGGAGGTCTCCCCCACCGCCCTGGCGGCCGGCCGGTTCGACCAGGTCCGGCACGCGACGGTCGCCGGCGCGCACGCGTGGCGCGAGCACGCCGCGTCGACGAATGGCAACCGTACGCCCGCCCGCTAAGCAGCCGTCCACGGCTGTCGGCCGACGGGTTCGCCCGCTCGGCCGGCCAGCCGTGTCCGGCTGCCCGGCGAGCACTCCGGCGAGTACTCCATTCGGGGAGCCCGGAGATTCCCAGAGAATGTGTTCGAATGCCCCCGGGTGGATCATGGTGTTATGGCCACGCACACGGCCGATCTGCGGGTTCAGCGCAGAAGGGTCGAGCACATCCGGCAGATGACGGCCCAGATAGCCGATCGCGAGCACATCATCGTGCAGCTGATGACCACGGTCATCCGGGCCGGCTACTACTTCCTCACACTCGCCTGTCTCACCGCGGGCCTGATCGGGCTCGTCCGGAACCGGCACGCCCTCGCCGTCACCTGGGGCGTCGCCGGCATCGCCCTGGTCCTGCTGTGGGTCCTGGTCAAGGTGTCCCAGAGGGTCATGAACCGGGTGGTCCGTGAACTCCGCAAGGAATTCGCGAAGAGCCGCCCCGGCAGGGCCGTCGTCCCCGGCACCGGCACCGGCCCCGGCACCGTCCCCACCATCGACCCCGCCATCGACCCCGGCAAGCCCCAGTCCTGATTCCCATCGGCACCCGCGACGCCCGAATGGCGGTCCGTCCACATGCCGCACAGGCGCGCCGGGCACGAGTCGGAGGTGACGGATCCGGGGTCCAGACCATCACCGCCCGGGCCATCACAGCCGCCCGGCGACGGTCGGCTCGGCCGGTTCCGCCTCTGGCTCACGCGCCGTGCGGAGCAGGTGCGGGCGATCCCGTTCGTGGGGCGGCTCGTCGTCCAGCTGGTCCACGTCAACGTCCTGGACACCGCGACCCGCCTGGCCGCGCAGACCTTCCTGACCGGCATCCCGGTGCTGTTCGTCCTGGCGGCCTTCGCGCCGGCCACGGTGCGCGACAACCTCGTGGACTCGCTGCGGTCCATCCTCGGTCTGGGTTCCAGGTCCCTCGCCGAGGTCACGGACACTCTTCACGGCGGGCACGAGCCCGACGGCGAGGCCATCGGCGGGATCGGCGTCGTCATCACCCTCCTGTCGGCGACCGCGTGCTCCCGGGTGCTGCAGCGGCTGTGCGAGCGGTCCTGGCACATGCCGCCGGCGGCGGCGCGGCTGGCCGCGTGGCGCTGGGTGGCCTGGCTGGTGGTGTGGCTGGCCGTGCTGGTGTTCCAGGGGAAAGTCCGCGCGGGCTTCGGCGTCGGGCAGGGCCTGGGACTGCCCATGGCGCTGGTGACCGCCTGCCTGATGTGGTGGTGGACGCAGTACCTGCTGCTGGCCGGCCGGCTGCCGTGGCGTCCGTTGCTGCCCGGCGCGGTCCTCACCGGGGCCGCGATGACCGCCTTGGCCGGCGCGGCGAAGATCTACGTGCCGAATTCACTGGACCGCAGCATCAGCCAGTTCGGCCCGCTGGGCCTGGTGTTCACCGTGTTCTCGTGGCTGATCGTGCTCTTCACGGCGGCCACGGTGTGCGTGGCCACCGGATTCGTGATCGCCCACGAGCCGACCATGGCCCGGCTGCTGAAGACCCCGCCGGCGCCGGACCAGACCGATTGATCACGCCGGCTTCGGACCGGCCGCGTCGACCGCGGTCTCGTCGCGGTGCACCAGCCCGGGGCCCGGGGCGAAGAACTCGCGGATGGCGAACGCGATGACGATGACGAAGGCGAACCAGAACACCACCAGCCCGGTCGGGTGGTCCCAGAGCACGAAGATCACCGAGGCGATCAGCAGAATCCCGATGCCGATCCAGCGCTTGTAGCGGGCCGTGAACCGGTCGACGGGCCCGGCGTGGAACCCGGCCGAGTCGGCGACCGCCCGCATCGCGCCGATCCCGCTGCTGCACGCCGCGCGGATCCACACCGCCAGCGAGGTCGGGCCGTTCAGGAACGCGCCGAGCGCGACCAGGACGGCCAAGGCTCCGACCATCCGGGTGGTGATCCGCAGGAATTTGATCAGGGCGTCGTAGACGGCCCCCGCGGCGCCGGCGTTGACGTCCGGCGGGAGCTGGTCGATGAAGAACGATCGGAAGACTGCCAGCGCGATGCCCAGAACCAGCATCGCGACCGCGAACCCGATCGCGGTGCCGATCAGGGCCCGGCGGCGGTTGTGGGCCAGGTAGATCCCGGCGGCCGCGATCAGGACGGTGATGACCGGCATCCAGTTGCCCACGATCTGCAGGAGCCGGAAGTAGTTCTTGAGCTTGTTCAGGCTCGACGACTTGTAGACCGTGAAGGTCGTGTTCACCGTCGGGATCTTGTCGGCCGCCGGGAAACCCTGGGCGACCAGCTGGCTCTTCACCATGGCCACAGCCGGCCCGATGTCGATCTGCACCTCGTCGTTGTTCAGTTTGACCGCCCCTCCGCCCTTGCCGGTCAGGGCTTTCACGAACGAGGCGTGGGCGGTGCGCAACGCGGTGGTCCAGATGTTGGCGAACTGGTCGCTGGCCACGACCTTGTCCACGACCGTGCCGACCACGCTCTTCAGACCGCTCTCGATCGGCCCGTTCAGCTTCGAGATCAAAGTGGCCGTCGCCGGCGGGAGGCTGCTGCTGCTGGCCGCCTGCTGGAGATCCTTGACCACCGCGTTGATGTCGACCTGGTCCAGGACGAGGTTGGTGATCCGGTTCGACACCGCGGCCTGGACCTCCGGGTTCTTCGCCAGCGGACTCAGGGTCGCGACGAACCGGTCGGTGTCGGTGATCGTGTCGGCCGCCCAGACCGACACGACCGACAGCAGGGCCAGGATGGAAGCCAGGATGATCAGCAGCGTCGCGAAGAAGGTGCGGACGCGGTGGTGCTCCTTCTGCCGCCCCCGGGCCGCGGCTTCAGCCTCCAACTGGGTGATGCGCCGACGGAGTTCGGCCACCTCCTCGTCGCCTGGCTGGGGCGCGGCCGGATCGGGACTCGTGGCGGACATACTGCGCTCCCATTCCTGGGCGGACACCTGCGATAGCCGAGGCCGCGGCGGCGCCGTGCCCTGACACCAGGGAAGACCCGCAGGTGAGGATCCCGCGAGCGGTACTACACCGGCGGGGTGACGCTGAGCGTGGCGCCCCGATCAGGCGTTCGACTCCCCGGCGCCGTCGCCGCCGGCCCCCTCCGGCTGCCGTTTCGGGATCCGTCCGGTGAAGCAGAACGCGACCAACGCGATGAGCGCCAGCAGTGCCAGCGCCGCCCGCACCGCGTCCAGACGTGCCGAGGAGTTGGCCTGCAAGGCGGCTTCGGCCTGCTGGGGAGGGACGTTCGCCTCGTTGAGCGCCGCGGAGAGCTGGGCGTCGGACAGGAAGGGCGCGCCGGCCGCCAGCTTCGTCGAGGCCTGGGCGCTCACGCTCGCCGGAACCGCGGGGTTCTTCTCGATGGTGGTCAGGAACGAGGTCGTCAGGGTGCCGATCAGGATGGATCCGGCCAGGGCGGTGCCGATGGAGGAGCCCAGGTTGGTGACCGTGTTCTGGATGCCGCCGACCTCGGCGCTGCGGCTGTCCGGGACCGCGGAGACAGTGACCGCGCCGAGTTGTGAGGCCAAGGCTCCCATGCCCAGCCCGATCAGCAGCAGCGGGATGGTCACGACGGCCGCGCTGGAGTCGGCGTCCAGCGCGGCGGTCAGGGACAGGGCGCCGGCGAACAGGCCCAGGACGCCCAAGCGCACGATGAGCCGGGGTGAGACGTGGGGGAACAGCCGCGGAATCAAGGCCGCGGCGGCCAGCAGGCTCAGGGACAGCGGAAGGATGTGCACACCGGTCCTGATCGCGGACAGGCCCAGGGCCACCGACAGGTAGAGCGGCACGACGAAGAACACGCCCATCTGGACCAGGAACTGCAGGAAGAACATGATCAGGCCGCCGGTCAGCTGCCGGTTGGCGAACAGGCTCAGATCGACCAGCGGGTCCCGGCCACCGCGCATCAGGCGGGTCTGCCACAGCAGGAACAGCCACACCACCAGGACACCGGCCACCATCAACCAGATCGACGCCGAAATCCCCAGCCACGACGGCGCCCCGGGCTTCGGCAGGAACCAGCCCCATTCGGAGGTGCGGAGCACACCGTAGACGAAGACTCCCAGGCCCGTCGCGGACAGGAACGCGCCGATCAGGTCGAACCGCGGCCGACTCTCGACCGGCCGGTCGACGACGCGCCGGGCCAGCCCCAGGATCGCGACCACCGCGGCGACCTCCCCGGCGAAGACCCAGCGCCAGGAGAAGTACGTCGTGGCGATCCCGCCGATCAGCGGGCCCAGGCCGATGGCGACGGCCGCGGAGGCCGCGATGAGCCCGTAGGCGGCGGGGCGGCGCTCGACCGGGAAGTTGAGCGCCACCAGGGCGACGATGGCCGGCAGGATCAGCGCCGCGCCCAGGCCCTCCAGCAGCGACCAGCCGAGCAGCAGGACCGTCAGGTTCGGGGCCAGCGCCGTGGTCAGCGAACCGCAGCCGTAGACCACGCAGCCGATCATGAAGGCCCGTTTGCGGCCGATCATCGCCCCGATCTTGCCGCCCGGGACCATGAACATGGCCATGACCAGCGTGTAGGCGGTGATCGCGCCCTGGATGCCGGTGACCGTGGTGCCGACGTCGGAGGCGACCGTCGCGATCGAGACGTTCATGACCGAGGAGTCCAGCGCCATCAGGAACTGGGCGGCCGCCAGGGTGGCCAGGACGGTCTTCCCGGCCGCGGCCCGGGCGGGTGAGGTGACTGCGTCAGCGCTCATAGGTACCCCTTACAACCCGGACTCGACGGGGATCCGGCCGGAGCGCCGGGCTTCCTGCAGGGCCGCGTGATCCCGCTCGTTCTGGTCGGCGTATCGGGCCGCGAAGTCGGCGACGGCTTCGGGGAACACCTCGTCCGCCCCGAGGTAGGCGGCGATGGCGATCCGGTCGCCGGTCCGGGCGTGCGCGCGGGCCAGGGTCCAGCCGCACAGCCGCCCGTACGCCGCCATCTCCGAGTCCGACAGGCCCTCGATCACGACCGAGCCTTTCCAGTCGGCGAGCTGGCGCACGTAGAAGTCGCGCCTGTGCCCGTCGATCCCTTTGGCGCTCTGCCAGCCCAGGAAGATGTCGCTGACCGTCTGCATGAGCCGCTGGCCGCGCACCACGCGCTCGCCTTCGCCGACCTGCTCGGCGGTGGGCCGGCCGCCGTACTGCGCGATGACCGAACGCTGCGCTTCCTTGATCTGGAGGAACAGCGGGTCGTCATCGTCCCGGCCGCGCATCAGGAGGATCCAGCACCGGGTCCCGACGCTGCCGACCCCGACGACCTTGCGCGCCATGTCCACGAAGTCGAATCCGTCCAGCAGGTACCGCCGATCGCTTTGCAGCGTACGGCCGTAGCCGACCAGCAACTCGCGGAACCATGCCTCGAACTCGGCGCGCTCCACGTCCGGCAGCAGATCGCGGACCGGCATGATCAGCGGCGGATCGGGCAGGATCCGGCGCTCGCCGTCGACCAGCCCGGTGAGCCTGCCGAACGCCCGCTTGCTGGTCCGCCTGCGGGCCTTGGCCAGGGCCTTGTCGAAGGTCTCACGCCTTTCCTTCGTCAGTCCCGCCTTCAGGGCGTCCCGCAACTCCTCGACGTCGGCCCGGGCGTACCAGACGTCCAGCGCCTTCATGTCCGCGAAGTCGCGCAGCGCCAGCTGGTACCCGCGCGAGGCGGCCAGGACGACCTTGCGCCGCTTCTTCGGGCTGAACCCGTTGTCCCGGCCGGCGATCTCCAGACTGGCGGCCAGCCGTTTGACGTCCCATTCCCAGGGCCCAGGGTGGGTCTCGTCGAAGTCGTTGACGTCGAAGACGAGCTTGCGCTCCGGCGAGCCGAACATGCCGAAGTTCGACAAGTGCGCGTCCCCGCACAACTGCACGGTCAGCCCGGAATCGGGCGTGTGCGCCAGGTCCGCGGCCATCACCGCGGCCGCGCCGCGGAAGAAGGTGAACGGCGAGACGAGCATGCGGCCGTAGCGGACCGGGACCAGCTCGGGCACCCGGGTCTTGCCCTGCTCCTGCAGGATCGCGACCGGGTCGGCGCGATCGGCGGCGGGCTGGAACTGCCCGTTCTGCTCCACGGGAGTGGCCTCGCGCGCCGCGTCACCCACCGCGGCGCGCTCTTCAGGAGTCCGGTGCTCCGCGAACCTCGCCATGGCACCCTCCAAGTTCATCGGCTGCCCGACGGGACAACCGGCCACACTCGCAAGGTAGGCATCCGGGCAGCCCGGGAACGGCGCCAATGACCCATCCGGGGGATGGGATTCAGCCTCCGCCCGCGCGGACCGGCCTGATCGGTGCGCTCGGCCCGGCCGACCCGATCGCCCGCTGATACCGCGCCACGATCCGCTCCACGGCCGCCACCAGCTCCGGCGCGTCCACGACCTCGAAGTCGGCGTCCAGCATGCCCAGATACAGCGCCAGCCGCTCCGGATCGTCGGATCCCGGCTCGATGGCGCACCGGCCGTCGGCCAGCTCTTCGACGGCGATCGGCGTCGGGATGCGGGCCCGGACATGCTCGGCAGGCGCGTCCACGACCACCCGCGCCGTATACCGCCACGTCCCGCGCGCCGCGCCGCTGTCGACCCGCGAGGCGATCTCGGCGTCCGGCGGCGTGGGCCGGGGCGCGAAGCGGGGTCCCGGCGGCCCGGGCGGACGGATCCGGTCGGCCCGGAACGTCCGCCAATCGCCGCGGTCCAGGTCCCACGCGAACAGGTACCAGCGCTGCCGACGGTGCACCAGGCGGTAGGGCTCGGTGGCGCGGCGGGACGGAGTACCCGAGTGGGCCTCGTAGTCGAACCGCAGGGCCAGGTGGTCACGGCAGGCCAGGGCCAGCGTGGTGAGGGTCTCCGGGTCCACGGCCGGTGCGTGCGCCGGGACGGGCAAGGCATGCGAGCCGAACGACTCGACGCGGTGCCGGAGCCGGGCGGGCAGGATGCGCTGCAGCTTCGCCAGGGCACTGAGCGAGGTCTCCTCGATGCCCGCGATCCCTCCGCCGGCCGCGACACGCAGGCCGAGTGCGACGGCCACCGCCTCGTCATCGTCCAACAGCAGCGGAGGCAACGCGGCCCCGGCACCGAGGCGATAGCCGCCGGCCACGCCGGGCCTGGCTTCGACCGGGTAGCCGAGTTCGCGCAGGCGCTCGACGTCATTGCGGACGGTGCGGGTGGTCACGCGCAAACGCTCAGCGAGCTCGCCGCCGGTCCAGTCGCGGCGGGCCTGGAAGAGGGACAGCAGGCGCAACAGCCGCGCCGAGGTCTCCAACATTCTTCAACCGTATCCGGGATAGCGGAACGAACCTTTCCGCATTGGTTCCTACGCTCGCTTCACCAAGACAGATCCACGACAGATCCACGACAGATCCACGACAGAGGGAGACCCCGATGAACACTGGCATCACCGAGACCACCGAGACCACTGACATCCAGCCCTTCCAGATCGCCGTCCCCCAGTCCGAACTCGACGACCTCCACGCACGGCTGGCGAACGCCCGCTGGGCCGCGTCCATACCGGGAGCCGGTTGGGAGCGCGGAGTCCCCGTGGACTATCTGAAGGAGCTCGCAGAGTACTGGCGGAGCGGCTTCGACTGGCGCGCGCAGGAGAAGGCGCTCAATGCCTTCCCGCAGTTCATCACCGAGATAGACGGCCAGCGGATCCACTTCCTGCACGTCCGGTCCTCGCGCCCCGACGCCAAGCCGCTGCTGCTCACGCATGGCTTCCCGAGCTCGGTCGCCGAGTTCGTGACCCTGATCGACCGGCTGACCGCCCCCGAAGACCCCGCCGAGCCGGCGTTCCACATCGTCGCGCCCTCACTCCCCGGCTACGGCTTCTCGACGCCCCTCTCCGCGCGGGGCTGGACCCTCAGCCGGACCGCCCGGGCCTGGATCGAGCTCATGCGCCGCCTGGGCCACGACCGCTACGGCGTGCACGGCGGCGACGTCGGCAGCGGCGTGTCGGGGATGGTCGGCGACTACGACGCCGAGCACGTCACCGGGATCCACGTGACCACCGACCCGCTGACGGCGGCGAACGTGGCCACCTTCCTGCCGGGCCTGGCCGACCGCCTGGACCCGTCCGACCCCGTCGACGCCCTGGCCCTGGAGCGGATGAACGCGTTCCGCAAGGAAGGATCGGGCTACCTCGCCATCCAGAACAGCCGCCCCCAGACCATCGGCTACGGCCTGGTCGACTCCCCGATCCTGCAGCTGGCCTGGATCGCGGAGAAGTTCGAGCAGTGGACCGACCTCCCGATCGACCGCGACCAGCTGCTGACCACCGTGAGCCTGTTCTGGTTCACCGGCGCCGGCGCCTCGGCGGCCCACACACTCTACGACCAGTTCCACTCCTCCGACTGGGGCGCCCCCTCCCCCGTCCCGCACGGCTACGCCGTATTCGGCGCCGATCCGACCGTCCGCAAGCTGGTCCCCGCCGAGCCGGACGCGCACTGGAGCGAGTTCGAGTGCGGAAGGCACTTCCCGGCGATGGAATGCCCTGCTCTGCTGGCGAGGGATCTGCGCGCGTTCTTCGGTCCTCTGGTCTGAACCGGAGCTCGATCCCACGATGATTACGATGCGGTAGGAATCCGCAATATAATCCTCCCCCAGGAGGATCAACTGTGGAAGCTCCCCCGCCCCGCCCCGCAGGCCGGCCGAGAAACCCCGAGCTGGACACGGCCATCCTGGCAGCCGCCGAGCAGCAGCTCCGCGAAGCCGGTTACGCCGGCATGTCCATGGAATCCGTCGCCACGGTCGCCGGGACGACCGTCCCCGCCGTGCGCCGGCGCTTCCGCAGCAAGGCCGGCTTGGCCGTCGCGGTGATCGACTCGCTGCGGGTCGAGGGCATGCCCGAGGCCTCGGGGCCGCCCCGGGTTCTGGCCCTCGCGATCCTGCGGAACTTCCACGCCAACCTCCTGCGCGAGAACTCCATGGCGGTCGTCGGCACGCTGCTGGCCGAGGAGCACCGCAATCCGGAGGTGCTCGCCGCCTTCCGCGCCCGGCTGGTGGAGCCGCGCCGAACCGCGCTTCGCGAGGCCTTGGCCGCGGGGGTCAGGTGCGGCGAGCTGCCGGGCTCGGCCGATCCCGAAGTGCTCGCCAGCATGCTGATCGGCGCGTTCTACGCGCGGTACGTCGCCACGTCCGACGTGCCCGACGACTGGGCGGAGCAGAGCCTGCGCCATGTATGGCCGGACGCCGACGGCGCCCAGCCATGACCTGTGCTCCGACCAGGTCTCACCCCTCCGGTGCGGCCAGCGCCTTCGCCGCCATGTCCGCGAACTGCGGGCTCATGACCAGGCTCTTGAAGTCGAAATCCGGCTGGCCCGTGGTGAACATGTAGAAGGTCTTGCCGTGGTTCAGGATGTAGATCTCGTAGCCGGGGCCACCCGCCGGGAGGTCGGTACCGAGAACCAGCCATGCTTCCAGACCGTTCGGCAGGGTGACGGCTTCGCCGGTACCCGGCTTGGTTTTGTCGTCACGCCCCAGCGCGTGGATGAGCACCGTGCTGGTGACGCCGTCTTTGCCGACGATGCGGTAGGCGGCCGTTCCCATGTGCGGCGTGTACCCGGCGGGGATGACGAACGAGGGGTCGTTGAATTTCTCCGGGCCGAGATAGTCCTTGACCGGAACCCCCTTGGGCAGGTCGATGCTCGCCACAGCCGGCGTGACGTCATAGCCCGGCAGCAACGCGGTCAGCGTCGCCATGTCACGGCGGCAGGCATCCCGCCACCGCTGTTGGAGGTCCGCGGGCTGCGCGCTCAGCTCCGAGTCCGGGCAGGACTTCCACTGCTCGAAGAGCGCCCCCATCGTGCCCTTCGCAGGAGCCTGCGACGTGCTGGACGCGGGACTCGCCGGACTCGCCGGACTCGTCAGACGCGCCACCGGCGCCCCGGAAGCCACCGAACCGGCGCCCCCGCCGAACGTGCCCGCGATCGCGACCACGCCGACCGCGACCGCCCCGACCGCGGCAGTGACGCCGGCGATCCCGGCATAGCGGGTGCGCCGCAGACCGGCGCTCTTGGCACGGGCCGCCGCACCGGTGCCGGCCAGATGGGTCCAGTCCTCGGTGCGGGTCGCGCCGGTGAAGATGTCGTCGTCATGCATGGGATTCCTCCGTCGCCAGAACATCCATGTGCCAGTCGGAGAGCAGGAGGGCGAGCGCCGCGCGACCGCGGGACAGCTGCGCTTTGACCGTGCCGGGCGCGACCCGCAGTTCGCGGGCCACGTCCTCGACCCGCATGTCGTTCAGGTGATGGAGCACCAGCACGGTGCGCTGCCCCTTGGGCAGCTTCGCCAGGGCGTCGCGCAGCGCGACGGCGTCCGGGGACGGCCCGGGGGCGTCAACCGGCGCCCCGTGCTTCCGCAATGCCTTGATCCCGGACTTCCAGTGCCGCCAATGCGAGACAGCCAGCCGGTAGGCCGTGGTCTTGACCCAGCCCACCGGGTCGCCGCGCCCGTCGGTCAGCGTGTCCCACCGCAGCCAGGCGCGGGCGAACGCCTCCTGGACGCAGTCCTGCGCCTCGGTGAGGTCGCCGATCACCAGATAGAGCTGGCCGACCAGGCGCGGTGCGGTCGCCGCGTATACGGCGTCGAAATCCGTGGCCGCGGACTCCGAGCGTCTCCCCGTCATGCCCTGTCCCCTCGCTCGCCGATGTGTCGAGCGCTGTACGCCTGGGCGCACGGGAAAGGTTGCGTCGCGGCCGGAATCTCAGGAGTCGAAGACCATCTCGGTGACGAAGCCGGGCAGCGCCGCGCGGACCGGGTACAGGACGGTGGCGTGTCCGTGGTGCAGGGTCTTGCCGGCCATGACCGTGAAGGACACGTCCTCCCCGTAGGCGCTGGTCGTCCGGGAGGTCACCTTCACCGTGCCCGCGTCGAGGGTTCCGTTGTAGGTGAACGCCTTGGCCAGCCCGGTCCAGTCCGACGGCGCCAGGTCCCCGGGGTAGATCACCACGGTGCCGTCCGCATCGCGGTGGTTCCAGCCGGGCTCGTCGGAGGCCAACGGCCGGAAGCGCATCGGGTGGCGCCAGTCGGCGTAGATGAGGAAAACGGAAGTCTTGCCCTGGAGCATGTTCTCGGCCTGGGTGAACTCCTCGGACAGGGTCTCCTCGGCAGACACCACGCGTGCCGGGACTGCCGCATGGGAGTTCCCGGCCAGTGCCGCCGCCGCGGCGGGCGCCGTGGGCACGGTGCCGACCATGGACGCCGAGCCGTGCGTCGCCGACCATCCGACGAGCACGGCCAGGCCCACGACGCTGAACGCGCCCAGCGCCGGGACCCGGCGCGGGCCGCGCTGCCACCAGGTGTCGACCGGCGGCAGCCGGTCCGAGCGGAGTGTCCCCTCGCCGACGACGCCGCCGCGCAGGGACGCCGGCGCCAGGTGGTGGAAGAGCGCTCCGACCGCCAGGCCCGCGACCGGGAACATGATCGCCTCGTAGCGCATGTGCGAGGGGTCGACGCCGGCGATCATGATCACGTACGTGCCGGCGATCGCCCCGAGCAGCAGCCCGGCGACGATGTCGGTGAAGCGGACCACGACGAACAGCAGGGCGCCGGCGAGCAGCACCGACAGCGCCTTGTCGCCCTGCAGCGTGCTGAGCACGTCGTAGCGGGTGATGGTCCAGGCCACCTGGAAGGGGTCCGAGGTCACCTGCGACACCTGCGAACCGGCGCCGCGCCCGGAGATCCTGGCCTCCAGCAGGTGGACGAGCACGGTCGTGCCCGCGACGATCATCGACGGCCACAGCCAGTCGTTGCGCCACCGCCGGGGCCGGCCGCGCCCGGGGAACGCCGTCGCCCACACCCACGCGAAGAAGGCCATGACGGCGGCGGTCGGCATCACCTGGCGGCTCAGTTCCAGCAGCACGGACAGCAGCGCCAGCGCGATCAGGTTGTGCGCGCGGGCCCGCCGGCCCAGCGGCAGGTTCAGCAGGATAAGCGCCAGCACCGCGATCGCCACCGAGTCGGTGACCGCCTCGGCGAGCGTCATCAGGAACCCGCACGCGCCGAGCACCCCGCCGGCGGCCAGCGCGGCGGTCGGGCCGTACAGCCGCTGCACCAGCCGGGTCACCGCCCACAGCATGACGGCGAACGCCACCATCGCGGCGATCGGCATCCCCTCGGCGACGCCGAAGACCGCGACGAACGGCGCGGCGAAGAACGGGTACAGCATGCGGGACTGGACCATCAGCCAGGCCGGGTCGCTGTGCGCGAAGTACCAGGGCTCTGCGACGGTCCCGGAGTTGGCGAACTGCTTGGCCAGCGCGTGGGCGTCGCTCCAGCCCAGATCGCGCAGGGCCATCACCACGTAGTAGCGGCTGTCCGGCGGGAAGGAGTACGCCGACCAGTGCAGGCGCGCGTAGAAGCCGAAGGCCAGAGGGGCCAGGACGAACAGCAGCACCGCGGCGTTGACGCCGAACACGTCACGCCGCACGAAGCGGTCCATCTGTGTGGAGAAGCGGTTGGCCGCGCGCGGCGGATCGAAGGCGGCCAGGTCCTCCCCGGCCGCGCCCTGATCCGGCAACGATGGTTCGGCCTCAGCGGCGAGCTCGATGTCCGACGTCATTCCCCGCCCCACCCTTTGACCTCTGTAGTGGCAGGACGGTACCACGCACCGCTCAGACCAGGTCGCTGGACAAGACCGGTACCGGAGCGGACTTCTCGGTGCGCAGGACGCCGGCGGTCGCCGCCGCGGTCACACACATCACCGTCAGCAGCAGGAACGCGTGGTTCAGGGCCACGGCATGGGTCATCCAGCCGATGACGGCGGGACCGGCGAGCATGCCGACATAACCGAGCCCTGCGACGCGGGAGACGTTGGTCCCCGCGGCGGCGGGATCGGCGTGGCCGGCCGCGCTGAAGAGCTGGGGCACGCAGCCGGACAGGCCCAGACCGAACAGCGCCCAGCCGGCGAACGCGGACCAGATCCACGGCGACAGCGCCGCGATCGTGATCCCGACCGCGGCGGTGGCCGCGCCGTAGCGGAGGATCGCCATGGCGCCGAAGCGCGCGGACACGCGGTCGGCGAGCAGGCGGCCGAGGGTCATCGCGGCGGCGAAGGTGCCGTAGGCGAAGGCGGCGGTGCCGGCCGGGGCGCCCAGGACGTCCTTCAGGTGCAGGGCGCTCCAGTCGTTGGCGGCGCCCTCGCACAGCATGATCATCAGGGCCAGGACGGCGAGGATCCAGATCTGCCGGCCGGCACGACGCGGGCCGGACGCTGATCCGTGCTCGGTCGGCGCGGTCAGCGCGGTCGGCGCGGTCGGCGCGGTCGGCGCGGTCGGCGCGGTCGGCGCGGTCGGCGCGGCAGGCACAGTCGGCAGCAGGAGGCGCGCCGTCGCCAGCGCGATCACGATGCCCACGGCTCCCATCACCGCGAGCGCCCCCGCCGGACTCATCCCGACCCCGGAGATGCCGGCCGCGAAGATCGCGGCGACAACGCCGCCGACGGAGAACGCGGCATGGAAGGCCGACATCACCGGGCGGTTGTAGGCCTTCTCCACATGGACGGCGTGGGCGTTCATGCTCACGTCCAGGCACCCGTTGCAGAACCCGAAGACCAGCAGCGCCGCCGCCAGCGTCCACGACTCCCGGGCCAGGCCCGGCAGCACCAGGGTCGCGCCGCACAGCACGCCGGCGGCAGGGACCACGACCCGCGCGCCGAGCCGGTCGGCGAGGCGCCCGGCCACCTGCATACCGGCGAAGGCGCCGAGCCCCAGCAGCACCAGCAGGCCGCCGAGCGTGGCGTGGCTGATGCCCACCTGGTGCTCGATGGCCGGGATGTGCACCACCCAGGTGCCCATCAGCGTCCCGCAGAGGATGAAGTACGTGAAGGTCGCTATTCGGGCGGACCGGAGTGATCGTTCCATGCCGGCCACCATAACGAACAGAATCGATGTTTGGAAAGCCTATCTATGAACAGTTTGCATGTTCGTTGTGCGTGGTGTTCAATCACAGGCATGAGCACCGCAGACCGGCACCGGCAGATCGCCCGGGCCGTGAAGGAGTCGGGCAGCGCCACGGTCCCGGAACTCGCCGAGCTCACCGGCGCCTCGGAGATGACCATCCGGCGCGATCTGGACGTGCTGGCTGCGCAGGGCGTGCTCGAACGCGTCCGCGGCGGGGCGCGCACCCTGCTGCTGCGCGGCGAGGAGCCGCCCTTCGCGCTGCGGGCCCACGAGGCCGTCGAGGCCAAGCGCCGGATCGCCGCCGAGGTCTGCTCGCTCATCGCCGACGGCGAGACCGTCGTGCTGGACAGCGGCACCACGTGCCTGGAGGTCGCCCGCCTCCTGCACCGGCGGCCGGTCACCGTGATGCCGGTGTCGCTGCAGGCGATCCGCGTGCTCAGCGAGACCCCGGGACAGGCCGCGCTGCTGGTGCCCGGCGGACGGCCCCGCACCTCCGAGGGAGCGCTGACCGGCCCGCTCACCCTGGCCTCGCTGGCGGCGCTGCGCTTCGACACCGCCGTCATCGGCTGCTGCGGACTCAGCGCCGCCGAGGGCCTGACCGCCTACGACCTCGACGACGCGGCGGTGAAGAAGGCGAGCATCACCTCCGCGCGCCGCACCATCCTGGCCACCGACGGGAGCAAGCTCGGCCGCACGGCGCACGCGTTCGTCGGCCCGTCCTCGCTCCTGCACACGCTGGTCACGGACTCGGCGGCGCCGAGCGGGGAACTGGCCGCGCTCGAAGCCGCGGGCACCATAGTGAAATCCGTCTGACCGATGAGATCCGTCTGATCACGGCCGCCGAGGCGCCCCGAGCAACGGCGTCCGCACCGGCGCCGCGAGCCCGATGAACACGACCATCTCGTGTCCGCCCGGATTCGTCTGCACGGCCGCGGTCAGCCAGTTGTTCGCCAACCACACGTTGCCCGACGGATCGATCTGCACGCCGGTGTTCCGGGTCAGGCTGTCGCTGGTGTAGCCGGTGGCGGCCGGCGAGATCGGCTGTCCGGCGCGGTATCCGGGAGGACAGGCCGAAACCCGCGCCCCGCACAGATGGACCAGGCGCCCGCCGGCGAAGTTGGCCACCCAGACGGTGTCGTCGCCGTCGACGGCCACGCCCCAGGGCAGGACGATCCCGCCGTTCGTGAAGGGCTGCGCGGGTGTCGAACCGTCCGGCCTGATCATCGTGACCGAGGCACCGGCGCCGCCGGGCGGCAGGTTCCGCACCGCATCCGCGAAATCGGTCGCGCTATCGCCGCCGCACGGCACCGGGAGGATGCCGGGGTTGGCGACCCAGACGTCGCCCAGGGTGTCCGAGGCGATGCCCAGGGGCCGCCGGATGCCGCCGGTCGTGATGGAGCGCTGCGGGGTGCCGTCGGACGACATCATCAGGACGCTGTTTGCACCGTTGTCGGTGACCCACTTGCGGCCCGCCGGGTCAACGGCGATGTCGAAGGGCTTCACCAGGGGCAGGGACGCCGGGGGCGTGATGGTGCGAGCCAGCTCCGGGCGGCCGCGCGGGTACTCGACGACGTTGGAACCGCCACAGTTCGCGATCCAGATGTCGCCCTGCCGGTCCGACACCGTCCCCTGTGGCTGGACGATGCCGCCGAAGCGCCAGCCGTAGGGCGGGGACAGCGCCGCACCGTGCGGGCCGAACTCGGAGAGGCTGCGGTAGAACAGGCTCGGGTTCACAGGGCACTGCGAACCCTGGAACCCGAAGTTCGCGACCCAGACATGCCCCTTCGGGTCGAGCGTGATCCCGAAGCCGGCGCCGTACAGGCCGCCTCCGTAATACGGAGCACCGGGAGCGTCCTGGCCGGTCGGCGTGAGCTTGACGACCTTCGTGTCCCCGCACACCGAATCCAGCGGGTTCGGGCTGTACTGGTAGTTGTTCGTCACCCAGGCATCGCCGTCGGCGTCGAAGGCGAGGTTGCCGGGGCCGTCGAGCTCGTGGCCGTTGCCGGTGTAGCGGATGGCCAGGGTCCAGGCGTCCGGCGCGGCGGTCAGCACCGGCGTGTACGGCTGCTTCACGCCGGCCAGCGCGAACAGGGCGGCCACGTTGTTGCCCGGCGTCCGGGCGATGTCGGCGACGGCCTGCAGGGTGTCCGCGGGCCGCGCCTTGCCCGGCGGCTGCGCGAGGGCGAACAGCGACTGGCAGGTCTGCCTGGCGACACAGCCGGCGACGAGGTCGGCCAGGGTGTTGAAGGCCGGCAGCGTGGAGGTGAGCGCACCGTTCGGCGGACTCGCGAGCAGCGGCGCGATCCCGCCGGTGGCGACGTCGGCGAGGTTGTGTGAGATGGCCGCCGCGTTCTGCAGGCCCGGATAGGTTCCGGAGACACCACGGCCCTCGACGAACTGGGCCAGGGCATAGCCGACGGCGACGGTGGTCCGCTCGTTGACCACGACCGGCGAAGCCGGCCGGCCCGACGAAGCCGGCGAGCCGAGCGCGGCGGCGAGCCGGACCACACCTTCATCAGCGGTGAGATACAGCACGGCCGCGGGATCGGCGGGGCGCCGGTAGGTGACCCCGAATTCCCCGTGGCGGCCAGTGCGCGCGTGGGCCAATACCCGCGGCGCCTCCCCGGCACGACCGGCCTGGAACAGGGTGACCTCGGCGCCGGCGATGGGGGAATCGCCGGTGCGGACCACGCCGCACTGCATGGTCGGGGCATGCGAAGTCGTCGCATACGAGGTACCCGCGGACAGGCAGGCCAGGGCGGCCACCGCCGGCATGAGGATTCGTCGCACGCGCGAAAGATATCCGAGACTTTCACCACAAAAGGGACGACTCTCCGATACGACGTGCCCGCGATGTGGACACGGTGGCATGATTATTCAGAGAGTCGTATATAGTTGCACTCGTGTCCAAGGTACTCACCTCCCTGCCAGCAGGTCAGCGCGTCGGCATCGCCTTCTCCGGCGGGCTCGACACCTCGGTCGCGGTCGCGTGGATGCGCGAGAAGGGCGCCGTGCCCTGCGCCTACACCGCTGACCTCGGCCAGTACGACGAACCCAACCTCCCCGGCGTGCCGGGGCGCGCCGAGGCCTACGGCGCCGAGCTCGCGCGCCTGGTCGACTGCCGGGCCGCCCTGGTCGAGGAGGGCCTCGCGGCCCTGGCCTGCGGCGCCTTCCACATCCGTTCCGGCGGCCGCTCCTACTTCAACACCACGCCCCTGGGCCGCGCGGTGGCCGGCACGCTGCTGGTGCGCGCGATGCTCGAGGACGACGTCCAGATCTGGGGCGACGGCTCGACCTTCAAGGGCAACGACATCGAGCGGTTCTACCGCTACGGGCTCCTGGCGAACCCGGCGCTGCGCATCTACAAGCCGTGGCTGGACGCCGACTTCGTCAGCGAGCTCGGCGGCCGCTCCGAGATGTCGCAGTGGCTGACCGAGCGCGACCTGCCCTACCGGGCCAGCGCGGAGAAGGCGTACTCCACCGACGCGAACATCTGGGGCGCCACCCACGAGGCGAAGTCGCTGGAGCACCTGGACACCGGCCTGGAGATCGTCGAGCCGATCATGGGTGTCCGGTTCTGGGACCCGGCGGTCGAGATCGCCCCCGAGGACGTCACCATCGGCTTCGAGCAGGGCCGGCCGGTCAGCATCAACGGCAAGGCCTTCGCCTCGGCCGTGGACCTGGTCCTGGAGGCCAACGCCGTCGGCGGCCGCCACGGCCTGGGCATGTCGGACCAGATCGAGAACCGGGTGATCGAGGCCAAGAGCCGCGGCATCTACGAGGCCCCCGGCATGGCCCTGCTGTTCATCGCCTACGAGCGCCTGGTCAACGCCATCCACAACGAGGACACCGTCGCGGCCTACCACAACCAGGGCCGCCACCTGGGCCGGCTGCTGTACGAAGGCCGCTGGCTGGACCCCCAGGCCCTGATGGTCCGCGAGTCGCTCCAGCGCTGGGTGGGCCGCGCGATCACCGGCGAGGTGACCCTGCGGCTGCGCCGGGGCGAGGACTACTCGATCCTCGACACCACCGGCCCGGCCCTGAGCTACCACCCGGAGAAGCTGTCGATGGAGCGCACCGAGGGCGCGGCCTTCGGCCCGGTCGACCGCATCGGCCAGCTGACGATGCGCAACCTCGACATCGCCGACTCCCGGACCAAGCTGGAGCAGTACGCCCACCTGGGCATGGTCGGCTCCGGAACGGGACCGGCGGCGGCGGAACTGGCCGCCGGCGGCCACCCCTTCTCCAGCGAGCTGATCGGCGCGATGACCGACGGCGGCGCGCAGACCATCGCCGCCCGGCCGGCCGCCGAGGCCGAGGGTGACGAGGAACTGCTCGACCGCGCCGCGATCGAGGCGGGGAACGACTGAGGCAGGACCGACAGAAACAGAACCGCCTGCCGTGCTGTCACGGCAGGCGGTTCTGTGTGTCGTCTACTCTGCCGCCGGGAAATCGGCGGAAGCACTGGCCTCGGCCCACTTCCGCGTCTCCTCCGCACGCACCTCACCCGCGGCCAAAGCCATATCCACAGCCTGTGCACCCAGCAGCAGCCGACGCGGCGGGTCATCACTGCCGACCACATCGAGGATCACCCGGGCCCCACGGGCCGGATCCCCAGGCTGCACACCGTCGTTCTCAGCGCGATACCGGTTCATCGCACCGACCGTCTCGTCATAGTCGGCACCGACCTGATGCAGCTCCATCGACGAGCCCTGCCAATCAGTCCGGAACGCACCCGGCTCCACGATGATCACCTTCACCCCGAAGGGCGCCACCTCAGCAGCCAACACCTCCGAGAACCCCTCCACCGCGAACTTCGCAGCCTGATACGCACCCATCCCCGGGGTCCCACCCACACGGCCACCCACCGAGGAGAACTGAACAAACACCCCCGAACGCTGCTCCCGCAGCACCGGCAACGCCGCCCGGGTCACATTCACCAACCCGAAGAAGTTCGCCTCGAACTGGCCCCGGAAATCCTCCTCCGCCATCTCCTCAATCGGGCCGCTGTTGGCGTAGCCGGCGTTGTTCACCACCACATCCAGCCGCCCGAACGCCTCAACCGCGGCAGCCACCGCATCGCGCGCTGCCTGCACATCCGTCACATCCAGCGCAGCCGTCCGCACCCGACCCCCGAACCGCGACACCAGATCCGCCAACTGCTCCGGCCGCCGCGCCGTCGCCACCACCTGATCCCCGGACTCCAACACCGCCTCGGCCAAAGCCCGACCGAACCCCCGCGACGCACCGGTGATCAACCATGTCCGAACCATCTCGCATCTCCTTCACCACTAGTGCGCCACTTGACTACCTTTTCTGCCCCATCAATGTAGCACTTAAAAGGCAAGGGTGCGCGCCGGCATGGCAAACAGGAAAACTCAGCCCTCTGGGTCGGCGGCCGGCGTGCCGGCGGCGAGGGCGTCGGAGATGACGTGGATGGCGTTGAGCTTCTCGAGCAGCTCGGGCTCGACCCCGTACCGCTCACCGAGCGCGGCCGGGTCCAGGTAGCTCACGCGCGTGGTCCCGTTGTCGTCCCACAGCAGGATGCGCAACGGCAGATCGAGCGCGGCCAACGGATGAGCGCCCATCACCGGGGTCCCGGCGGCCGGGTTGCCGAACAGCACCAGGATCGTGTCCCGCAGGTCCTGCCCCACGGAGCGCGCGGCCTCGGCCTGGTCGATCACGGCGAAGACGGTCGCGCCCGCGTGCTCCAGCACTTCGAGCAGCCGGCGGGCGGTCATGGAGACCGAGGTGGTGGCCGTCTTGGTGACGATGGAGGCGTTCACAGTCACATCCTAGGGCGCGGGCCACACGATGACTGCCTGAGCAGGAACATCCACCTGGCACCGGTCGCCGATCCCCGGTTCCCGGCCGGCCGGGACCGTGACCGTCAGCTCGTCGCCGCCGTCCTCCAGCCGCAGGAGCAGCTCGGCGATCGGCCCGAGGTGCGCGACGTCGTCCACGACGGCGGCGACCCCGCCGGCCGCGACCAGCCGCACATCGTGGGGCTGGACGCACCAGGCGACGTCGGCGGGGGGTGTACCAGCGCCCTGCCATGCGGGAGTCGCCAGAGCTGAAGCGGGAAGGGAAATACGGAGCGGCCCGCTTTCCAAGACCCCGTCGGCGTCCACATGTCCCCGCGCGATGTTGCGGACACCGAGCAGCCGCGCCGCCGCGGGACCTGCCGGATGAGTCAGAACCGCCCGCGTGGGGCCGTCCTGCAAAACGGCCCCGTCCGCGAACAACAGCGTGTCCTGCGACAGCAGCGCCGCGTCGTCGGGATCGTGCGTCACCAGCACCGAGGTCAGCGCCGTCTCCCGCAGGACCGTCCGCAACAGCCGGCGCAGCTCGTCGCGGACCGGCGCGTCCAGGCCCGCGAACGGCTCGTCGAGCAGGAGCAGCCGGGGCTCCCGGGCCAGCGCCCGCGCCAGGCCGACCCGGCGGGCCTGCCCGCCGGAGAGCTGGTCGGGGTAGCGGTCGGCGAGCTCGGTGAGCTTGAGCCGGTCGAGCCAGAACGCCGCCAGCGCCGGATCGGCGCCGACCCCGAAGGTGACCTGTTCCCAGACCCGCAGGTGCGGCAGCAGCGTCGGATGCTGCGGAAGGTAGCCGATGCCGCGGCGTTCGGCGGGCAGCGCGGCCAGGTCCCGGCCGCCGAGCCGGATGTGCGCGTCGTGCGCCGGCAGCACCCCGGCGAGCAGGCGCAGGGTCGCGGATTTGCCGGAGCCGGAAGCGCCGAGGACGGCCAGGTTCCGGCCCGCGCCGCGATGCGCCACCGCCAGCCGGAAGCCGCCGAGGCGGGCCGTCATGTCGAAGTCCAGGACAGGGCCCTGCGACAGCGCCGGCGGCCGGGGCTCGGGGAGCCGGACCGGGCGGCGGCGGTGCGCCCGCCGGGCCGGGCCGCGGTCGGCGATAAGCAGGACGGCCAGGGCCGCGCCGAGGGTCACCAGGACGGGGATCGTCGTCGCGGCCAGCCCGGTGCTGCTGAACTGCACGTAGGTGAACACCGGCAGGGTGTACGGGTGGTAGGCCAGCACGATGGTCGCGCCGAACTCCCCGAAGGCCCGGAGCCACGCCAGCAGCATCCCCGCCCGGATGCCGCGGGCCGCGATCGGCAGCGCGACCCGCAGGGTCTGCGACAGCGTGCCGTGGCCCAGCGTCGCCGCGACGTCGAGCTGGGCCGGGTCCACCGCGGCGAACGCGGAGCGCGCCGAGACCACCAGGAACGGTGCCGCGACGAAGCACTGCGCCAGCACCACCCCGGTGGCGCTGTCGGTGAGCCCGCCGTTGAAGAACTGGCCGATGGTCGTGTACGGCCCCACCAGGTAGATCAGCAGGATGCCGCTCATCAGCGGCGGGAGCGCGAGCGGCAGCTGGACCGCGACGCCGAGCACGCCGGCGGTCCGGCTCGTCGAGCGGGCCAGCAGGTAGCCGAGCGGGACGCCGAGGACGGTGACGATGGCGGTGCTGACGGAAGCGGTGATCAGCGAGGTCCGCAGCGCGTCCCCGACGCCCGGGGCCGCGGTGGCCGCGCCGCCCTGCCCCGGGACCCGGATCAGGAAGGCGATCAGCGGGACGAGCAGATAGGCGACGAGCAGCGCGGCCAGCCACGGCAGCGGGGTGCGCAGCATCCGCACCGCTGAGTTCCCCGTGGTCGGCCGCACTGTTCGTCGCTGGTCGGCGTCAGCCGGCGTTGAGCAGCGTCTTCAGCTGCGCCGGCACGGACCCGGCGTCGCCGGTGACCTTCACCGGCTGCAACTGCAGGCCGTGCTTGGTCATCAGGGCCTTGCCCGCGTCGCTGAGCAGGTACTGCACGAAGGCGATGCCGGAGTCGGCGTCCGGGGCCTTGTTCAGGACGCTGACGGTGTAGGTCGCCTGCAGGTGGACGTCGCCGAGCTCGACGGTCGGGATGTTCAGCTCCGCGGCCTCGCTGGAGTAGAAGAATCCGGCGTCCAGCTGCCCGGACTGGAGCCGGCCGACCAGCTGCTCCTCGGGGAACACCTGCACCGCCGAGGCGGGGATGTCGTCCTTGGTCAGCGCCTGGGCGGCGAGCTTGCCCTTGGGGTCCAGCTTCGGGTCGGTCGAGCCCATCTTGAACCCGGCCTCGGTGATCACCTGGTTCCAGGGCTTGGACTTGATGTCGGCGGCGAACTTGCTGTTCGGGTTGTAGGCGATGACCAGCGGGGCGGTGCCGAAGGTGGCGTACCAGGACTCCCAGCCTCCGTTGGCGTCGCCGGTCAGGCCGGTGTTGGCGTCGGTGGAGGCGCTGATGAAGACGTCGGCCTGCTTGACCTTGCCCTTGATCTCGCTGACCAGCTGGGTGGAGCCGGCCGCGTCGCCCTGGAAGTCCCCGCCGGTGGCCTTGTCGTAGGCGGGGCCCAGGTCGTGCTCCATCAGGTTCGCCAGCGAGGCCGCGTAGGCGACCTTGACCGGGCCCGAGGCGGTGATCGCCGACGTCGCCGACCCGGAGGCCGCCCCCGAGGTCGAAGCCGCCGGCGACGTCGTCCCGGAGCCGGCCTTCGGCGAGCTCTTCGAGCTGCTGCACCCGGCCAGCAGAAGGCCGGTGGCGACGACCACGGCCGCTGTCTTCTTCACGAACGCCCCCTCGAGATCTGCACGGTCACGTGCTCTGGTTCCACAACGGCCGCGGTTCCGGCGCGGTCGGCGCCCTCGGCACCGCCCGCGGCCTCGTCGGTCTTCGGCCGGCCCGGGTGCGGAGCCCGGGCGGCGGCCCGTTCCACGACCACCGTCGTGGACTTGATCACCGCGACCGCCGTGGCGCCGACCCGCAGGTCCAGCTCGTCCACGGCCTCCCGGCTCATCAGCGACACCACCCGGAACGGCCCGGCCTGGATATCCACCTGCGCCATCACCGCGTCCTTGGTCACCGCGGTGATGATGCCGCGCAGGCGGTTGCGGGCCGAGGACACCTCCGAGCGCTCGTCGGCCGCGGCCGCCAGCGACGAGGCGAAGGCGGCGAGCTCGGGTCCCGGGATCACCCGGTGCCCGTTCTCGTCCCGCTGCGCGCTCAGCCGGCCGGCGTCGGCCCAGCGGCGCACGGTGTCGGCGCTGACCCCGAGCAGTTCGGCAGCCTCACCCATCCGGTACACGTCCACGCGGTGAGCTTACAGCGCAGAAGCCAGGGCAACAGAGCCGAAGACCTTGCATATCCATAACGGATGGCGCACATCGTCTGGCAGGTGCCTTGACACCCCTTGCTTCCGCGCGCACCCGCCCTAGGGTGGATCGTGGGCTGCGCCCGGCGACCGGACGCGCCCCCGCGAGGGAGAATCCCATGCTCGGTGAGCAGGCCGGCGCCGTCCGGCCGGTGCAAGGCGGGCTCGTCCGCCTCGGCGGCGAAGTGCGCTCGCCGCGGGTCCTAAGCGTCTCGGACCTGTGGTCGCTCCAGCGCCACGAGTGCGAAGTGGAGTTCAGCTGCCGCAAGAGCGGGCCGCGCCGGCACCGCTTCGCCGGGCCGCTGCTGCTGGACGTCGCGCGTCTGGCCGAGCCGGTGTTCGCCCTCGGGGAGCGCAAGGACCGCTTGCGGTTCCTGATCTCGATCCGCGCCCGCGACGGGCACCGGGTCGTGTTGTCGTGGGCTGAGATCGATCCGGAGTTCGCGAACATCCCCGTGCTGCTCGGGCTCACGCGCGACGGGAACGCCCTGGACGCGGAGGGTCCGCAGCTGGTCGTGCCGGGCGACGTGTGCGGGGCGCGGCACATCAGCGGGGTCGCGGACGTCCGGATCCGCAGCGATTCGGGGGATTGAGAGGCCTAAGACTGAGAGGCCTGATACTCAGCGGCCTGATACTCAGCGACCCCGTAGCGGCCCTCAGCGGAGGTAGGCGGGCTCCGGCGCGGGAAGCGGGTCGGGGTTGGCCATCACCCACGTCACGGCCAGCTCGCTGAGCCGCTGGATGTGCTCCTCGGGACTGTTGCGGCGGTAGCCCGCGGCGAGCGTCCTCGCCTCGGCGAGCTGTGCTTCGGGAAGCGGGATGCCGGAGGCGAGCAGGACGGGGAGGGCACGGACCATCGCGCGGAAGTCCTGGTCCCAGTTGATGCCGCCGTTGCCGAGGACCTCGTGGGCCACGCGGCCGGTGATGCGGATGGCCTCGCCCTGGGCCGTGGCGGCCGGGCCCTTGCCGGGGACCAGGAAGTCCCAGAGCTCCTGGTGCCGGTCGTCCCACGCGGTGGCGGTCACGGTGATCGGCGAGCTGCCGTCGTGGGTGCGGTGCCGCTCGACCGGGGCGACGCCGAACAGCTCGTACAGGCGGTTCAGGCCGGCCTCGGTCGCGGCGAGGTAGTCCGGGTTGAAGCCCGCGCGGTGGAACTCGAACTTCTTGCCGATCGCCTCGACCCGCTCGCTCATCTGGTCGGTGACCGGTATGCCGGCGTCGAGCAGCGCCTCGGCGACGTCCGCCATTTCCGGCAGCCGGACGTTGGTGCAGCGCGCGAGGCCGGCCGCCAGCGCGTTCCGCCGGCCGGCGACGGCCAGCGGATCCGCGCCGCGCGCGAGCAGGAGGCGCACGGTGGATGACTTGATGCCTTCGGCGGCCGCGTGCAGGGCGGGCTGGTCCGGCGACTGGATGTCGGCGCCGGCGTCCAGCAGGGCCGTGACGACCTCGTCGTGGCCGACGTTCGCGTGCTGCCACAGCGGGGTCCGGCGGTAGGTGTCGGCGGCCTCGATGTCGGCCCCCTCGGCGACCAGCCACGCCACCAGTTCCGGCGGGACGCCGTACATCCCGAGAGCGGTCGGGCCGGAGGCGCCATGGCGGGCGTCGAGTTCGGTGGTCTCGAAGACCGCCTTCATCGCGTCCAGATCACCGGAGCGGAGCGTGATGTCGAAGTCCTTCGGCAGCCGCCTCTTCTTCCTCGCCATGCCGGCAAGCATAGGGACGCGGTCGGCTCAGGCGTCGAGATCGATGAAGGCCCGCTGGTAGGGATGTGTCACCCAGGCCAACCGCTCCGGGGTCCACCTGTCCGCGAGGTCGGTCAGCGTCAGCACGCCGGCCTTGCGGACGAACCAGGCGGTCTCATACTCCCGATGCAGCACCATGTCACCGGGGACGTGGTCCAGCAGACCGAGCGAGAGCCGGATCAGGTCGTCCTGCTGGGCAGTGAGGTCCTGCCACTTGTCCAGACGGAAGTACAGGCTCACGTCCGATGTGAAGCCGAGCGCGGCGGGGACGGTCTGCCACGGCTGGGGATGGTCGTCGCGGACCCGCAGCCAGGTGCCGTTCGCGAGGTCGAGGCCGTCGAGCAGCTGCGCCGGATCGGCATCGGGACCGAGCAACGCCAGATCGCGGGCGACGGCCGCGACCGACTCCACGAGGGCGGAGGCGGGTCTGCCCGCTGTGATCTGCACGGTGAACTCGATCGCCACGGTCGCCGATTCTAGGGAAAAACTGTCCTGACCGGCAGCTACGCTCTCCGACCATGGGTGTGTTACACGACTACTTCCGAGCGCCCGACGCGACCACGGCCATCGCCTGGGCCGTGACCTCCGACACCGGGCTCGACGATCACGGCGCCGACTGGTTCGACGCCAAGGGGCTCGACGTGCACGTCGTGGTCGGGCAGTTGGTGGCGTTCGCCGAGGGGGTGCCGTTCCACGTCGAGCGGGACACGGGGCCGCGGCTGGTGTGGCCGGATCAGGAGGCGTGGCCCTACGGGGAGGTGCGGCCCGGCGAGGAGTCGCCGTGGGACGGCGGGCTGCTGCTGGAGATGATGCCGGAGGCGTGGGTGGCGACGCTGGCCTCGGTGAGCGACGATCACGTGCCGATGCTCGCCGCGCAGTGGATGGAGATCCCCGAGGTCACGTTCGACGACTTCGCCGATGCCAAGGGTGCCGTCGAGCAGTTCCGGGCGCTGGCCCGGCGGACTCGCGGGCACGGGCACGGCGTGTTCGTCCGGACCATCATCTAGCCGGTCGGCATCGGGCCGAGGGCGTCCGGGCTCCACGGCCACTGCCCGTCCCCGCCCGCCTCGATGAACGGGATCAGCCGGAACGCGGCGTCGCTGAGGCCGCCGAAGGTGTAGCGCCGCGGGCCGGGTGCGGCGTGCCCGAACGCGTAGCCGACGAGGTTCCAGGTGTAGACCGGGACGTCGGCCGGGACCGGGGCCAGGATGTCGCGCCCCGACGGGTACGCCTGCTCGTCGGTGATGATGACGACGCGGTCGTGCCCCGCATAGTGCGCCTCGACCGCTGCCGCCGTGTTGGTGCCGCCGCATTCGGTGAAGCGGCCGACGGTCTCCAGGACCGAGTCCCGCGGACCCGCCTTGATCCGCTTGCTGCCGGTACCGAACTCCACGAGGTCCGCGGCCTCCGACCGCAGGGCTAGCGCGGTGCCGAAGACGGCGGCGGCGTCGGCCCGGGTCAGCTCGGTCGGCCCCTCGGTGGTGAAGAACATCGAACCGGAGCGGTCCACCAGGACCAGGGTGCGGCCGGGCAGCGAGGGCACGTTGCCCAGCGAGTGCCCCAGCGCGGTCTCCAGAGCACGGCTCCAGCGGGCGCCGTCGGCGTGCCGGTACGCGGCCAGGAAACGGAACGGGAACTGCCGCGACCGGACGACCTCGTCACGGTCGCAGAGCCGCCGCACCACCTCGGCCGTCGCCGCCTCGCCGATCCCGGCCTCGTCGAAGTTCCGCAGGTTGCGGACCAGCGCCATCGCCCCCATCGACGGGATGACGGCCTCCCACGCCCCGGCGTCGAGCGGTCCTTGCAGCCACCCGGCCAGGGACTCCCATGTCATCCCGGCCGCGGCCAGCACCGCGGCGGCGTCGGGGGCGTCCACCACCGCGCGCCGCTCGGCCGTGGGCACCGCCATCAGCGCGTGGTGCGCGACGAAGAGCTCGGAGTCCGCGGGCGGCGTCGCCCGCTTCGGGTGGTGCCGCCGGGCCAGCGCATAGCGGAAGACGTCGGCCTGCCAGGGGCGCTCCGGGTCCGGCGTGGGATGCGTCAGCTCCAGGACGTCGCCGAACCGGAAGGAAGCCGAAGCGGTGTCGTACTTCAGCAGCGCGCGCCCCGTGTACAGCCGGCGGACCGCGTCGGCGACGCCACGCTTCACGGGCATCGGCAGCCGCCGCCCGTAGTGGGTGGTCCAGTACTCCAGGAACTCCCCCGGCTCATCCGCACGCTGAAGCACGGCCGAGACGGCCTGCCGGGAGTGGCCGTGCTGCCCCGCCTGTTGCCGGGCGTGCACGAATTCCGCAGCGCCGATAAGGGAAGTCGTTCGCATGGTGCCCACGCCGCGCAGCCAGCGCAGCAGGCCGACGGTCCACTCCGGATCCGTCAGCGCCTGTTCCCGGATCAGCCGCTGGAAGCGCCGTTCGCGGGTGTCGGCCCCCTCGTAGTACGTCGGCCGGCCGGCCATGTTCGCGGCGGCGAGCAGGAAGAGCTCTGCCTTGGGGTCCCGCAAGTACACCGCCCCGCCCGAGTGGGGCCGCATGCACCGGAGTTCCTGTCGGATCTTCTCGGCGTCCCAGGTGGGGCGCACCATCTCGGCGCCGCGGGCCTGTTGCCAGGGTGCCAGCCGGCGCACCACGAGTTCGGCGGCGTCGTCCTTGATCTCGTCGCGGGTGGCGGTCTTCATCTGCTGGCGGTTGAACCGGGGCATCAGGGGTCTCCTGGGCGACGGAGTCGGACGGCCGGAAGAGACGGCACCTCCCGAGATCCAAATGGGGCACCGGCGAGGGTTTCTGTCAGAAGTAGCCGGGGCGCGCCGCGCAGCGGGAGGTGCGGCAGCAGACGCTACTCGGCCGGGCCCGACAGGCATCTGAATTAATCGCGACCGCCCTCGAGCTCTTATGTAGTGCCCACTACAGAACATGGTACGGTTTCTTCTGTAGCGAGCACTACAAATACTTGTGAGGGGACTTCCATGTCTGCCATCAGCACGCTCCACGCCCCCGAGCCCGTCCTGGCCCGCACCGTCGGCGGCACCGGTCCCGGCCTGCTGCTGGCGCACGGCGCCGGCGGCAGCGTCGCGCTGAACTACGGCCCGATCCTGGAGGGCCTGGGCGCCGGGCACACCGTGGTCGGGATCGACTACCCGGGGACCGGCCGCTCGCCGCGCGCCGACGGTCCGCTGAGCGTCGACTTCCTGGCCGACCAGCTGATCGCCGCCGCCGACGCCGAAGGGCTGGAGCGCTTCGCGCTGGCCGGGTTCTCCCTCGGCGGGCCGGTCGCGATCCGGACGGCGGCCAAGCATCCGGACCGCGTCAGCGCCCTGATCCTCACCGCGACGTTCGCGCACCGGGACGCGCGCCTGGACCTGGCCGCGAAGCTGTGGGGCGAGTTGTACGAGGCCGGCGACGCCGTCCGGCTGGCGGAGTTCCTGACGCTGGCCGCGTTCAGCGCCGAGACGCTGGGGGCCATGCCGGAGCCGCGGCTGCGGGCCGCGATCGAGGGGCTGGCCCAGCTCATCCCGGCCGGCACGCCGGAGCACGTGGACCTGGTCCGGCGCGCCGACGTGCGCGGGGACCTGGCCTGGGTCACCGCGCCGACGCTGGTCGTCTCGACCACCGCCGACCCGCTGGTGTCCCCGAGCCTGCACGAGGAGCTGGCGGTGAAGATCGCCGGGGCCCGCCTGGCCCGCATCGCCACCGGCCATCTGCCGTTCGCCGAGCGGCCCGCGGAGTGGCTGGGGCTGATCACCGGGTTCCTGGCCGAGCACTCGGTCTGAGAGGCACTCGGTCTGAGGGGCGCTCGGCCTGAGGGGCGCTCGGCCTGAGGGGCGCTCGGCCTGAGGGGCGCTCGGCCGGGCTGTCCACGAAGGCTGAGCCAGCGGGGCTGAGCCGCGGGGGTGCTCAGCCGCGCTCAGCCCTTCCGGCGCCCGCGCCTCAGTGGTGGAACGCCGTGTGCTCCGCGTCCGGAAGAGGCTCGGTCAGCTTCTCCAGGTAGGCGACCGCGTCCTCGATGTCCCGCAGGAGGTTGGCGGCCAGGTCCATGCTCATCCCGTTGCGGATCACGACGCGCTGCACGACGGTCTCGGACAGGTTGTCGGGCAGCGGATAGGCCGGGACCAGCCAGCCCTTCATCCGCAGCCGGTCGGAGACGTCGTACAGCGTCCAGTTCGCGGTGTGGCCGGGCTTCTGGCGCCAGGCGAAGACGGGGATGTCGGAGGCGTCGTTCATCAGCTCGAAGGCCGGCATCGCGCCGATGCGGTCGGCGAGGTAGCGCGCGACCTCCTGCGACGCCTTCTGGACCTCGCGGTACCCCATGCGTCCCAGGCGCAGGAACTGGAAGTACTGGACCAGCACCTGCGCGGCCGGGCGCGAGAAGTTCAGGGCGAACGTCGGCATGTCGCCGCCGAGGTAGCTCACCTTGAAGATCAGGCTCTCCGGCAGCAGGTCCAGGTCCCGCCACAGGATCCAGCCGAGGCCCGGGTTGACGAGTCCGTACTTGTGGCCGGAGGTGTTGATGGAGGCCACGCGCGGGACCCGGAAGTCCCATTCCAGGCTCGGCTGCAGGAACGGCGCGACCATCGCGCCGGAGGCGCCGTCGACGTGGATCGGGATGTCCAGGCCGGTCTCGCGCTGGATCTCGTCCAGGGCCCGGCTGACCTTCAGCACCGGCTCGTACACCCCGGTGTAGGTGACGCCGAGGATGCTGACCACGCCGATGGTGTTCTCGTCGACGTAGGACCTCAGGTCCGTGCCGTCGAGCGTCATGTGCTCCTCGGTGATCGGCACGTAGCGCGGCTCGACGTCCCAGTAGTTGCAGAACTTCTCCCACACGACCTGCACCGCCGAGCTCATCACCAGATTCGGCCGGTCTGTCGGCTTGCCGGCCGCCCGCCGCGCCTCCTGCCAGCGCCGCTTGAGGGCCAGGCCGCCGAGCATGCAGGCCTCGGAGGAGCCGATGGTCGAGCAGCCGACGGCCCGCGTGGGGTCCGGCGCGTGCCACAGATCGGCCAGGATCCGCCAGCACCGCTCCTCGATGGCCGCGGTGCTCGGGTACTCGTCCTTGTCGATCATGTTCTTGTCGAAGGCTTCGAGGTACAGCCGGCGGGCCTGGTCGTCCAGCCAGGTGCCGACGAAGGTCGCCAGGTTCAGCCGCGCGTTGCCGTCGAGCATGGCCTCGTCGTGCACCACCTGGTAGGCGGTCTCCGGCAGCATCGGCATGTCGGCCAGCCGGGTCCGGGGCCGGCTGCGCAGCTCGCCGGGCCGGGCGAACAGCGGGTTGACGTCCACGTCGCCGCTCAGATCACGTTCGCTGCGGTGGTGCGGCATGTGTGCCCCTCCTTGAGAACCGGCTCCCGAACAACGCTCTCCCGCACTGCCGGACCCGGCAAACCCTACGGCGCGAGCGCGGACAAGGCAGGACCCCGGGCCGTGGTACGGCCCGGGGTCCTGGGGAGCGTCAGCGCGTCAGCGGTTGACGCAGACGGTGTCGGAAGTGCTGAGCAGCGCCGAAAGGAACCCGACGTTGTCGCCACAGTGGTTGATCGGGACGTTGATCGGGATCTGAATGTTGTTGCCGGACAGCATTCCGGGCGAGTCGATGGCCCCGCCGACGGCACCCGCGCCCGAGGCGGAGGCCGTGCCCGCCGCGCCCAGGATGGAGAACGCGGCGACCGCCACGGCGACGAGAGTCTTGCGCATGATTGAAGCTCCCTGACGTTTGAAAGTACTAACCACGCAAGCTCTACCCTTTCCGACTATCCCTCGTAAACCGGACTACATCTTCCGAGCGATGGGCCCCTGAAAAGTCACCCATACGGACGGATCTCAATGGGACGCCGCCAACTCCGGGGCGGCCGTCCCGGCCGGTTCCACCAGCGGCTCCCCCGCCGGCTTCATCACCAGCACCAGCACCGCCAGCCCGGCGAAGACGACGGCGGAGATGACACCGTTGACGTGCAGGCCGGCGGTGAACGCCGCACGCGCCGTGTGCAACGTCGCAGACGCCTGCTCCGGGCTTTGACGGCTGCCCGCGGCCAGCGCGCCGGCCAGGGAATCGGAGGTGCCGTGGGCGCGCGCCCGGTAGACGACGGCAGCCGCGGCGCCCAGCAGTCCCAGCCCGAGGGATACGCCCAAGTAGTTGCCGGTCTCGGACATGGAGGCGGCGCTTCCGGCCCGCTCGGGCGGGACGCTGCCGACCACCAGGCCGGTCCGCATTGATACAGCGTCGCGAAGCGACTCCTTAACGGGCGGTGGTGGGAGGCGGGCGGGGAAACAGCGGGCCGGTGCCGAAAGCCAGGACCGCAATGCCGGCTATCAGCAGCAGCAGCGTGCCCGGGCCGTCCACGGCGGTCAGGAGCAGTCCGCCGACCGCCGACACCGCCAGGCCGCCGGCGATCGCGGTCGGCTGCTTCAGACGGCGGGTCAGCGCCGGTCACGTCCATCGCGACCAGCAGCGTGGGCAGCATGAGCAGGACCAGCCCCAACCAGGCCCGGTTGACTCGCATCTGAGATCACTCCTCGTCTCGACGCTTTCACCGGGGAGTCGGAGCGGCCCGCGGATTCTCGACGCCTTTCCGGCGCAGGATGTCAAGAACGCCCCGGCGGCTCCGACACCTGGATGAGAGGGCCCCCGCCGGGCGCCCCCGACACGAGGAGTGACGAGATGAAGTTCCTGATCAGCATGCACATCAACCCCGCCGTGCTGGACGCGCTGACCGAGGAGGAGATGGCCGGGATCGGCGAGGGACACGGCCGGTTCATCCAGACCCTGAAGGACTCCGGGGAGCTGATCGTGACCCAGGCCCTGGTCGACCCGTCGCAGGCGGCCGTGGTGCGGGTCCGCAACGGCCAGCCGGTCGTGACCGACGGCCCGTTCCTGGAGGCCAAGGAGTACCTCGGCGGCTTCTACCTGGTCGACGTCGAGGACAAGGCCCGGGCAATCGAGCTGGCCGCGCAGATCCCGGACACCGCGATCGAGGGTCTGGGCGTGGAGGTCCGGCAGGTCATGTTCTCCGATGGACAATTGGAGGCATGACGGCACCGGCGATCGAGGACCTGCTCCGCGACCTGACCCCGCAGGTCCTCGGCGCCCTGGTACGCCGGTACGGCCGGTTCGAGGGATGCGAGGACGCCGTGCAGGAGGCCGTCCTCGCCGCCACCGTCCAGTGGCCGGCCGAGGGCGTGCCGGACAACCCGCGGGGCTGGCTGACCACAGTCGCCGCGCGGCGGCTCATCGACCAGATGCGCAGCGACTCCGCGCGGCGCGAGCGGGAGGAGCAGGTCTGGGCGTCGGAGGTGGCACCGGAGGAGGTCCCGGACACCGACGACACCCTGCTCCTGCTCTTCCTGTGCTGCCATCCGACGCTCACCGCGGCCTCGCAGACCGCGCTGACCCTGCGCGCCGTCGGCGGCCTGACCACCGCCGAGATCGCCCGCGCCTTCCTGGTCCCGGAAGCGACGCTGGCGGCCCGGATCAGCCGCGCCAAGCAGCGGATCAAGAACGCCGGGAGCACCTTCGAGCTGCCGAGCGGCGCCGAGCACGAGGAACGCCTGCAGGTCGTGCTGCACGTGCTCTACCTGATCTTCAACGAGGGCTACACGGCCTCCTCCGGCGCCGAGCTGGACCGCGTGGACCTCGCGACCGAGGCGATCCGGCTGACCAGGATGGTGCACGCGCAGCTGCCCGACGACGGCGAGGTCGCCGGGCTGCTGGCCCTGATGCTGCTCACGCACTCCCGGCGCGAGGCCCGCACGACCGCGGACGGCGACCTGGTCCCGCTGGACGAGCAGGACCGCACGAAGTGGGACGCCGAGCTGATCGCCGAAGGCCTGGAGCTGACCAAGGCCGCACTGGGCGGCACCGACCTGGGCCCCTACCAGCTCCAGGCCGCCATAGCCGCCACGCACGCCGTCGCCACCGACGCCGCGGACACCGACTGGCGGCAGATCCACGCGCTGTACCTGGTCCTGGAACGCATCGCGCCGAACCCGATGGTCACGCTGAACCGCGCGGTCGCGCTCGCCGAGATCGAGGGCCCGCAAGCCGGGCTCGCGGTGCTGGCGGCGCTGGACACGGATGAGCGGACGGCCAAGCACCACCGGCTGCTGTCCGTGCGGGCGCACCTGCTCGAGACCGCCGGGGACACCGAGCGCGCGTACGAGAACTACCGACTCGCCGCCAAGGCGACGGCAAGTATCGCCGAGCAGCGCTACCTGGAATCCAGGGCGCGGCGACTCCGGGGCCCCCTCCCCACGGGCTCTTGATACAAACGGCTCCATCAGCTGCACAGAAGGGGGTTCCGCATGTCCGATGACACCTTGAAGATGGATGCCGACGCGCTCGACGGGTTCACCACTCAGCTCACCAATCTGATGCGGTACGAGTCGGCGACCATGTTCCCGGCCTCCTTCGCCGGGCAGATGGGCGACTCCGGCGTCGAGAACGCCATCTCCGACATGGCGAACACCGACCTGTCCGTCGGACAGCGCCTCAACAACTACCTCTCCGCGCTGGCCGGGCTCACCGGCGCCAGCGCGAAGGCCACGCGGGCCATGGACCAGCAGCTGGCCCAGGCCGCGGGCAACCCGCCGCACGGGAAGCTGGCGCAGCTCTGATGGGCGGCCCGCGGAACAGCAACGACTGGAACGTGTTCGGGCTCTCCGGCGACCCGGTGCCCGGCGACCCCGCGTCCGTCCAGAACGTGGCGCAGATGCTCACCGCTCGCGAGACCGCCGCGTACGAGGTCAGCGTCGGGGTCAACGGCCTGGCCACCGACCCGGAGGTGAACGCCTGGCTCGGCTCCAGCGGCGACGCCTTCCGCAAGACCCTGGAACCGGTGCCCGGCCTGCTGCGGCAGATGGTCGACGCCTACAACGAGGCGGCGGCCGCGGTGAGCAAGTACGCCTCGGACCTGGCCACGGCGCAGCACTTCGCCGACTCGGCCTACCAGCGGCGGGTGGCCACCATCGCCGACTGGAAGAGCAAGAACCCGGGCAAGAACCCGCCGGCCGACGGCTCCACGCCGCTGGACGGCACGACCGATCCGGCGCCGTGGAACGCCGAGATGGCGGGCATCACCGAGGGCGCCGTCCCGGCCCGCGACCAGGCGGCCGGCACCTGCGCGAAGGCGTTGCAGGACGGCGAGACCAAGCTGCGGCGGGTGCAGTCGGCGCTGGGCGACCCCAAGTTCGCGGACTTCAACAGCACCTATGTGAAGAACGGCGGAGACCTGTCGGAGTTCACCCGGTCCTACGCACCGGTCCAGGTGTTCGGCGACGTCCTGGAGAAGGCCGAAGTCACCGACCTGAACAACATCCTCAACGGCGGCAAGACCGACGCCAGCCCGGACGTGGTGCGCGCGGAGCTAAGCGATCTGACCTCCGAGTACCAGAGCGACGGGGCGTTCTGGCACCAGTTCGGGCCCTCGCTGGGCAACGTCGTGGACTGGATCCACGCGAACAAGGGCCCCGAGAGCAACGACACCTCCGACCAGATCCTCATCAACACCCTGGGCCGGCGGACCGCCGCCGCTGCCTCGAACGGGTCGCTCCGCTCGCTGGACGTCGCCGGTCTGAGCACCGCGGGCATGATCGGGCTGGCCAAGCTCCTGGGCACGACCAAGGGCTCGGACTACCAGAACCAGAGCGGTCAGGACTTCCTGGCGTTCACGACCCAGGCGTATATCGACGGCGAGTCGAACGTCGACGCGTGGGACAAGCAGAACTACGACGGCGCCATGAACACGATGATCGGCGTGACCGGGCAGAACGACGGCGCGGCGCGGACGCTGTTCGCCGGCAGTGACGGCCAGCACCTGGTGACCGAGCTGCTCACCGGCGAGGCGCAGGTGACGCGGGAGGACTCCAGCGGCCGGGGGTCGGTCGGCACCATCACCAGCAGCGGTTACGAAGGCGTCGACCCGAACAACATCGCCAAGCTGCTGGGCGCGGCCCGGGCCCCGGTCGACGGCAGCGGCGTCCGCGGCGACGACCAGGCGAACATGGACCGCATCAGCGCGGCGAACAACATCATCCAGGCCGCCGCGGCGTTCGACCACTACTCGCCGGCGAGCGGCGAGTTCTCGCAGGTGAAGGGCTGGAGCCTACCGCCGGCGATGACCAACTCCCTGGAGGGCTACGCGAAGGCGTACTCCTTCGACCTCGGGATGTCGACCACCGACCAGAACAACGGCGCCGGCGTCACCACCGTCGACGGCCAGCCCAACGGGCAGCCGATGTTCCTGGTCACCGCGCAGCAGGCGCACGACTTCCTCGACCTGTCGTTGAAGGACCCGCACGCCGCCGGGGACTACCTGGGCTTCGCCAAGGCGCAGTTCCAGAACTCGGTGAAGCTGGACATGCTGAGCAACGGCACCATCGACCACACCTCCGGCTACGCGAACCTGGTCGCCACCTCGCAGCAGATCATCGACGAGCAGCACATGTCGGCGGCCCAGGCCCAGGACGCGGCGGCGGCGCAGCGCGCGGCGATCGTCAACGCGCTGCTCGGGGCGGCGGGCAACGCGCCCGGCGAAGGCGCCGTGATCGGCGTCGGCCAGACCCTCGACGGCCTGGTGACGCCGTACGTCGACCAACTGCCCGGGCTGCAGACCAACCACGCCGCCGACATGCAGGCCGCCAACCACCAGGCGGACCTGCTGATCGGCGGGCAGGCCGACATCTCGGTGGTGCAGGCCGCGGTCGACAGCGGCAAGCTGACGATCGGGACCGGGCCGGACCAGATCCCGCCGGGCATCGTCGACGGCAGCGGCCACGTCCAGGACGACTCCCAGTTCCGGGCCTGGTTCAACTCCTCCGGCGAGAACCTGATCGTGGCGCCGACCAACGATCCGCACCGCCAGAGCCTGAGCCTGGAGGCTTATGTCAACCGGATGAAGGGTGCGATGGCCGGGCACTCGTGAGCCGCGGCTCGCTCCAGAGCCGGCGGCTCACCGCAGAGCCGCCGGCTCACCGCAGAGCCGCCGGCTCACTCCAGATGGACTGTCTCGATCCATTGCGGCGGACGGCAGTCGACGAAGTTGTTCTCGCTGTCGAAGTAGGTCAGCGAGCGGCGTGAAGCGAACAGGCCCGCGATGACCCGGCATCCGGGCTCTGCCTTGGGCCACGGCGTACCGCCGTCCGTGAGGACGACGGTCACGTCGGGGCGGGGCGTCCGGGCCATCGCCGCCCGGATGCCCCTGCGCAGATCGGTGCCGCCTCCGCCGATCAGCGTGAGGTCCTCGGCCCGGCAGACATGCTGCGCGGTCGCCACGGCCGCGTCGCAGGTGTAGACGGCGACGTTGCGGCCGGTGACGCCGACGGCCCTGGTGATCGCGGCGACCTCGGACAGGGCCGTGCCGAGGTCCACGTCGGACACCGAGCCGGAGGTGTCGATGACCACGGCCACCTGCGGCAGCGGCCGGCGCAGGCTCGGCAGCACCAGCCGGCCGCCCAGGCTCGCGGTGCGGCGCCCGGGGCGGCGGTAGGTGTAATCGCCGGCGCCGGCCGCCGCGCCGAGCGAGGCGCGGAAGGCGGCGCCCAACAGGGTGCGCCAGTCCTGCGGGGCCTTGCCGTGGCGCTCGGCCCAGCGCTGCCAGCCGGCCGGGGCGGTGCCGCGGCCGGCGGCGATGGCGTCACGGACGCTGATGCGGATGGCGGCGGCCTCGTAGTCGCCGAGGGGGTGGGCGCCGTCGGCGTCGTCCTCCCAGAACGCCGGTCCGTCGTGGGCGCCGGAGCCGCAGTCGGTCCAGTGGTCGGCGACCATCGAGGGGGTGACGTCGTGCACGTACTCCTCGAAGAGATCGCGCTCCGGGACGCGGAGCCTTTCGGGGGTCAGGGCGCCCTCGGGCAGGCGCGGGCCGGTGTCCTCGGCGCCCGGCGGACCGGTCAGGCTCTTGAGGAGGTCGTCGTTGATCTCCAGGTCCATCGCGATGTTCAGCCGGACCTGTTCCCGGCGGGGGTTGGCGGGGTCGAGCGGGGCGGAGCCGGGACGGCCGGCCGCCTCGTGCCGGGCGCTGGCCTCGGTGAGGCGGCGGGCCCGGGTGTGGTGGTCGCGGACCAGGTGGGAGACCTCGTGGAGCCAGACCCCGGCAAGGTCGCGGACGCTGTGGGCCAGGACGAAGGCCGGGTTGACGTAGCAGCGCCAGTGGCGGTCGACGCCCATGGTCGGGACGGCGTAGGTGGGCACGATGGCGATCGCGTGCAGGGCGACGGCGAGGTAGGGGCAGGTGGCGACGGCCAGCTGGCGGGCGGCGAGGAGCTTGGGGGCGTCGAGGGCGGCGGCGGCTTGGACGCGGTCTCGGTGGTCGGCTTCGGGTTGTGGTGCCCGCGATGAATTCGTCGGCTGCGATGGCTTTATCGGCTGCGATGGCTTCATCGGCTTCGTGGCAGCCACCGGGCGGGCGGTGAGGCGGCTTGGACCGGCCATGACCGCCGGCGTCGGGATGGACGTGGTCATTCAGCCCACCTCAGGAGCGCATCGAGCGCGCCGAGTCCGTCCAGCTGCGCGGGCAGCTCCCACGCCGGATCGCGCAACGCCGCGAGCTGCATCGCCGGCGCGGCCAGGAGATCGACGGGGACGGTCGCGCACAGGCGCGCGACGAGGGTCCAGCCGGCTTCCCAGCGTGCCCGGGTGGCGTCGCGCCCGATGGCGTCGACGACGGCGGCGAGGGTGGCGTGCACCAGGTCGCCGCGTTCGGGGAGCTCGGCACCGGCCGGATCGGCGAGCACGGCCTCGGGATCGGGCAGGTCCTGACGCTCCAGGAAGGCGAGGAACTCCAAGCCCGCGCCGTCACCGACGGCCCCGCGGACGGCGAGGACCACGGCCCCGGGCTCGGCGTCGGCCGCATACCCGAACGCCAGCAGGCGCATGGCCATCTCCCAGGTCCGCGGCGACGGCCACGCCCCGGCACGGGCCGCGGCGGTGGCGGGCATGCGGTGGGTGTAGTCGGGGCGCACGGTGAGGAACGCGCAGACGGCACTACGGGCCCGAGCCACGGATCGCTCCAACTTGGCCGGATCGAGCTGCGGCAACGGCACCTCCGGCCACACCCCGCCGAGGCCGCGCACGACCACGTCGGGATCATGCAGCCACGCCAGATGCACAAAGCGGTTGGCCAGCGGCGGCGCCAGCTGCCATCCATCGGCAGCACTCCCCGCGGGATTCGCAGCGGCGACGATGCGCACCGCGCCGGGCAGCTCAAGGCTCCCGACATGCCGCTCCAGCACGACGCGCAACAACGCGGCCTGCACCGCGGGCGGCGCGGAAGAGATCTCATCGAGGAAGAGCAGCCCGCTCCCGGCACGATGCAGCCGCACAGCCCAGTCCGGCGGCGCCATCGCAACCCCCTGCGAAGCCGGATCGTCGCCGATGATCGGCAGGCCCGCGAAGTCGGAGGGATCGTGCACGCTCGCGATGACGGTCTCCAACGGCAACCCGAGCCCCCGCCCGAGCTGCACGAGCGTCGACGACTTGCCGATCCCCGGCTGCCCCCAGAGCAGGACCGGCAGGTTCGCGGCGACCGCGAGGGCGAGAGCCTGGACGGCCGGGTCCGGGCGCGACTCGGTGGCGGTGGCGCGGGTGAGGGCGATGAGGTGGTCGGCGGCTTGGAGTTGGGTGAGAGTGGGGGCTGCGGCGGCCGGGTCGGGCGCGGCGGCGGAATCGGTGGCTGCGGCGAGGCTCGCGGCGGCGAACCTGGTCGGCAGCGCGGCGGCGGGCTCTATCTCAGTCGTCAGTGTCATGGTCACCTGTGTGTTCGGGCCGCGACCCCCTTCCGGGCGGGCCGGCGGTCGGGGTCGGAGCGGCGGATGCGCGTGGCGTCGGCGAGGATCATGCGGTGGCGGAGCGTGTGGTCGGTGAGGGTCTTCAGGGCTTCGGCGACCGTGCCGCCGGCCGGCAGCCTGACGCGGCTCAGGGCCGCGCGCTTGCCGGCGTGGGTTTGCAGGAGTCGGCGCACGTCGGCGGCGCGGCCGTGGGCGAGCAGGGCTTCGGCGAGGTCGATGACGTGGCGGCCCGAGACCAGGTGGTCCAGCGCCTGCTGGCAGGGGTTCGTCGGGCCGCCGAGGCGGGACAGGAGGGCTTCGCGGGCCGTGTCGGCCGTGTGGTCGAGGATGTGCCAGGCGTTGTCGCGGAAGGCGATGCGGTGGCGGTTCGTGCCGCAGGCGATCCACAGGCCCGGGCCGCCGTCCGCGTGCCAGGGTCCTGCGATGAAGGGGACCTCGCGGTAGAGCCACTCGTCGGCGTCGGGTGCGGCCGGCTGCCGATCGGCGAGCAGCGCCGGGGCGACCAGCGGGTGCAGTTCGTGCTCGCCGAGGTACCCGAAGCGGAGCAGGTCGGCGTCCAGAACCCTTGCCCACACCGCGTTGGGGACGATCGGCAGCCCGAGCGACTCCCGATCCCCCGCCACCCGCACGGTGGCCGCGCCGGAGTTCAACCCGCCGAGCACCAGCGCCCCGACGCCCGATCGCACCACGGCCTGGTCCACGCCGGGCAGCGCCTGGCGCACGCGATCGGCCAGACCCGGCATCCGGATCGGGAGTGCGGCAAGCCAGCGGGCGCGGCGAGGCGACTCGGGAAGCCGCACCTCGAAGCCCGCTGCGTGCCAGGCCTCTGCGAAGCGTCCGGCATCCTGCAACGAGGCGATCTCCCGCTCGCCCGGCGTGGCGTCGCACAGTCCGGCCAAGTCCGGCGCGGCATCAGCGCTCCAGAACATGGGATGCCGCACCAAGCCGAACCGCTCCGGATACTTCAGCCGCACAGCCTCCAGCACCGAACGCGTCGCCCCGTCATCACGCCCGCCGAGCAGCACCAGCACGACGCGCTGACCGGCATCCAACGCGAACCGCGGCGTCGCAGCCGCCAGCGTCAGACTCCGATCCCCGTCGCCGACCTCCGCCAACGGCACCAACAGTCCCGCGAGCAGATCGCCCGCGCCGTGCCCGCGCCGCGGCAGGTGCCATCGCAACAGATCCGGCGAGAGCTCCCGCAAGACACCCGGCAACTGATCGGCGATCACGGAACCGTGGTACCGCCGCACCGAATCAGTCCTCAGACACACGTCGACATCGGCGGCAGCACACGCGCCCCGCCAATCGCCGGCCGCACGCCGCTGCGCGACGGCCGCGATCATCGTCGGCGGGATCCCGTAACGACGCGCCGCCACAGCAGCCCGTGCACGGGTATCAGACAGAATCGCCGACAAACCCGGTGCGTCATCGGCACCGGAACCAAAAGGGCTCCCCGACGCTCCATCAGAGCGCGAGCCCCCGCAATCAGCCGTCCGCACCGGCTTCGTTCCCGTCATCGGGCAACGAGGGTGTCGGCGGCCTCCAATCTCTGCATCAGCATTCTTGGTTGGTGGTCATCGGGGACGATGGACAACCGGCATCATGCACCGCGCCCCCGCGACTGTGCAACCTCAAACAAGCGCGCGAACGAGCTTGAACGAAACCGGTGAACGAAACCGGCCGCCCCGCCCAGAAGGGCGAGACGGCCGGTCCGTTCACTGCCGCGCCGACTCCGTCACCAGGTCGAGCGCGCTACTTCGGATCCTCAGTGGCCGAAGCCGAACGACTGCAGGAACAGGGCGTTCGGCGAACCGACGCCGGTGGCCTCGTCGTAGCCGCGGGCGGCCGGCAGGCCCTCGTCCAGGCCGTACTGGATCAGCCGGTACTGGCCGGCGGCGGCGCTGCTGGCCGGGTACTGGAACACCACCGAGTGGATCGGCGAACCCGCGATCTGCTTCGGGTTCTGGACCACGTCGCTGGTCAGGAACGAGCGGGCGTAGATCGCCGGGTTGGCGAAGCCGACCGGGATGCCCCACTGAGCCTGCTGCGCGTCGGCCAGGATGCCGGCCCACGAGGGCGCGGACACCGAGGTGCCGCCGTAGCCGGACTCGCCGTAGACACCGTTGGTCGTCATGCCGACCAGGGTGCTGCTGAAGTACAGGTCGCCGTTCAGCGCGATGTCCGGGGTGGTGCGCATCGGCCGGGAGGCCTTGGCGCCGCTCATCAGCGTGGTGGACAGCTTGTTCGGGACCGTCCAGCTCTGGTACCAGGGCTGCGCCTCGGTCTCGCTGACGCCGCCGCCGCCGCCGAAGGTCTCACCGGCCGGGGTCCACGCGGTGGAGCCCGGGGCGGTGCGCCCGCTGCGGGTGTCGCCCATCGGGGTCTGGAAGGCGATGCCGCCCTTCTTGTTCAGCGCCAGGGCGGTGCCGCCGACCGAGGTCACCCACGGGGAGGACGTCGGCCACTCGACCTGCGCCCGCGCCGAGGTCGGGTCGCAGTTCAGGCCCTTGGAGATGGAGTAGGCGTCGTCGTTCATGCAGTCGCCGGAGGAGAAGTCGAAGGCGATGCCCTCGGCCGCGCCCTCCATGAAGATCTGGTTGTACGAGGCCTCCAGCGCCGGGTCGAGGTCGCCGCCGGTGGAGTACTGGATCTCGCCCCAGCTGTTCGACACGATGTCGGCCAGGTGCTTGTCGACGATGTTCGCCTCGGCGGCCAGCAGGTCGCTGTCCAGGCAGGAGTTCGCCGCGACCGTGATGACCTTGGCGTCCGGCGCCAGGCCGTGCGCCATGTCGACGTCCAGCGACTCCTCGCCGAAGTCGCCGTAGCCGCACAGCTGCTGGTTCGTGTACTGCGACGGGTCGTTCACCTCGGAGTACTGCCCCGGCGCGAACGGCTTGTCGCCGTGGTTGATCGAGTACTGGTTGGCGTCGGCCTCCATGGTCGGCGAGCCGTACCAGTTCACGATCGCGATCGTGGCGCCCTTGCCGGTCAGGCCGGTGCTGCTGACGCCGTAGGCCTGGCGGAGCTCGGACGGGACCACCGAGCACTGCGCCAGCGTGGCGGGCGTGGTGTAGCCGGCCGGGACGGCCGGAGCCGAGGACGGCGCAGCCTTCTGCCCGTAGTAGTCCGAGCAGGACGGGTCGTTGTTGGCGACCGGGCCCTTCTTCTTGTTCTGCGGGTCGGTGGTGTGGTTGGTGACCGCGTGCACCGTGTCCTGCGACATACCGGTGACGCCCGAGATCACCCCGGCCAGCGCCTCCGGGACCTTCAGGTCGCTCTTCGGCGCGCGCAGCGTGCCCTGAGCGGTCTTGAAGTTGTCCAGCTGCGTGCCGAACGCCTTCTGCGCGTCGGCCACCGAGCCGGTGACGTCGATCCAGTGGGTGTTCGTGCCGGTGACCTTGAGGCCCGACGTCTTCAGCCACGCGGTGACCGCGTCGATCTGCTTCTGCGAGGCACCGAACTGGCTCTGCACCTGGGCGGCGCTCAGGTAGTGGTGGTAGTTCGCGCTGGACGGGTCGCTCACCGAGCGGGCGAAGGCCGCCAGCCCGGCCGAGTCCTGGCCCGAGAGGTACACCCGCACGCTCAACTGCGCGGCGGTGCCGGTCTGGCCGAGGTCGGCCGAAGCGGTCGCGTAGGCCGGGGTGCTGCCTGCGAGCGTCGCCGAGCCGGAGTCGGCGTTCGACGGCGCGGCCATCGCCACGCCGGCGGTCACGAACGCCGCGACGGCCGTCATGGTCGTGGCCGTGGCTATTCGTCGGCGGTGCCGTGGTACGGCATTGGTCATGGTGCTTGTTCCCTTCCCAAAAAGAGGGACGAATGTTCCCAATGCCCGATTGACGCTTTGTGGGCAGTGGGATTTAAGCCCGCGTCGCTCATTTCTATAGATGGCCGCCGGAGAAACACAAGGGTAAGAAGCACATGAGTTTGATCGGCCGCCGCCGGGTTGATCAGAATTTTACGAAGCCATCACGGTCCGTCGTCGCGCACGCACCCCGGGACCTCGGCGAAACACCAAGAAACGGCGACAATCCCTTGCAGGGGGCGGGAAAACCCTACGCCGGACGCGGCGCCGGCGACCAGCTCGGCACCCCGGCGCACCGGGCACGTCGGCCGGACCGCCGTGACGGTATTTTTACGGTTGTCCGGCAGCCGCCGATGAGCAAGGATCCGCGAATGCTGCGGCCTTATCCGAAGATGGCGTCGAAGGGGAAAGGCGACACGCCCGCCGCCCGCGAGTGGGTCGCGACCGAGAAGGTGCACGGGGCGCACTTCGCGCTCGTCTGCGACCGGACCGGGGTCCGGCCTGCGAAGCGGCGCGAGGTGCTGGCCGAGGACGACCTCGACGGGTTCTTCGGCGTGAGCCGGATCTGGCCGACGTTGTCGGTGGCCGCGGCGCGGTGCGCGAAGCCGCTGCGCGATGCGGCGGCGGACGGCACGGGCCGCGAGGACGCTGTGGTGACCTTGTACGGGGAGCTCGCAGGAGGGCGTTATCCGCATCCTGATGTCCCCGTGGCCGAGGGCACACAGCCGGTGCAGACCGGGGTCTGGTACGCGCCGGGCTTGTTCTGGCTCTTGTTCGACGCGCAGGTGACGCTTGGCGAACGGCGGTGGTGGGTCGCGGAGCGGGATGTGCGCGCGGCGGCTGTGGAGGCGGGGCTGTTGAGTGTGCCGGTGCTGGCCCGCGGGGCGCTGAAGCAGCTGCAGGATCTGCCGGCGGCGTTCGCGAGCCGGGTGCCGGCCCTGTTCGGGTTGCCGGAGCTGGAGGACAACCTGGCCGAGGGATATGTGCTGAAGCCGGCGGTCGCGTGGGAGGAAGGCGAGGCGCGGCCGTTGCTGAAGGTGAAGCAGAAGGCTTTCGCCGAGGACGAGCGGTTCGCCGGTGCACGGCCCTACATCGCGCCGCCGGAGGGTGCGGCGGGGGTGCCGGCATGGCTGGTGGTGCAGGCGGCGGCGTTGCTGACACCGACGCGCGCCGCGGCGGCGGTGAGCAAGCTGGGGCCGGGTACCACGGCGGAGGTGGTGGTCGGGGAGATCGCGAAGGACGCCGCGGAGGAGATCTCGGAGGAACTCGGCGGGCTGGATCCGGCGCAGATGGACGGGCTCGCCGAGGCGCTGATGGCGGGGGCGCGGACGTTGGCGGACTTCGACGCGGCGGATCGGGCGCGGGCCGCGAGACGGTGACGCGGCAGCCGCTGTCGGTGCTGTCGGGCGCGGCTGGTTGAGCGCGCGCCCCACGCGGCGACGGCTGGCAGCGACTCGCGGCCGCGGGCTCCCGGCGCCTGGCAGCTGGCAGCTGGCAGCTGGCAGCTGGCAGCTGGCAGCAACTCGCGGCGGCTGGCTGCCAGCGCCTGCCTGCTAACTGCCGGCGCCTACCTACTCCCCCGCCGCCTCCGCAGCCTCCGCCGCCTCTGTAGCCGCCCGGCTCACCGCCCAAATATCCGCGACCGGCCCCAGGTGCGCGAGCTTGTCCGGGTTCACCACCGCCTGGATGGCCTGGATCCGCCCCTCCGCCACGTCGAGCGTCAGCACACTGAGGACCTTGCGGTCCGGCGCCCGGAAGATGGCGCCGGGCTGCCCGTTGAGCACGTGCGGCTCCAGCCGGACCCCGATCCGGTCGAACCGCGCCGCCACCAGCGTGACCATGGCCACCACCGCCTCCGTGCCGTACGCCTCCTGCGCGACCAGCGGGGCCTTGCCGCCGCTGTCGCCGACCAGGCTCACGTCGGCGGCCAGCAGTTCGCGCAGCCCGGCGACGTCGCCCTCGCGGAAGGCGTCGAAGAAGCGCTCGGCGAGCTCGTCGCGTTCGCGGCGGTCGGCTTCGAAGCGGGGGCGGCCGTCGTGCATGTGCCGGCGGGCCCGGACCGCGAGCTGGCGGCACGCCGCCTCCGAGCGTCCGACCGCCGAGGCCACCTCGGGGAAGCCGAAGCCGAAGACCTCGCGCAGGACGAACACCGCGCGCTCCAGCGGGGACAGCCGCTCCAGCAGGAGCAGCGCGGCCATCGACACCGAGTCCGCCAGTTCGGCCGCGCGCTCGGGGTCCTCGTACGGATCGGACAGCAGCGGCTCGGGCATCCACGGTCCGACGTACTCCTCGCGTCGGACCCGGGCCGAACGCAGCACGTCGATCGAGATCCGGGTGACCACCGCCGACAGGAACGCCTTCGCCGAAGCCGGCTGCGTCGCCGTGCCCTGCCAGCGCAGCCACGTGTCCTGCACCGCGTCCTCGGCCTCGGCCACGCTGCCCAGGATCCGGTAAGCGATCGAGAACAGCAGCGGTCGCAGGTCCTCGAACTCCTCGTCGCGTGTCACAGCCGCCCCATCCCCATCGCGATCGTCCTGTCAGCACTCGAGACGAGCGGGGCTCCGCAGTTGTGACATCGACTCGATGACGACCTTTCCGAAGCTCTCCTCATCGCGGTAGGAGCGATACGCCGCGACCGCGTCGTCGAGCCCGAAAACCCGGTCCACCACCGGCCGGATCCGGTGCGCCGCGACCGCGCGGCACAGCGCTTCCAGTTCCACACGGTTGCCGACGAACTCGCGGCGGACGGTGGCCAGGGAGCCGCTGAGGTCGTCCTCGGTGACGGTCAGGACCTCCGGCTGCGGGGACACCACCCACAGCAGGCAGACCTGCGCGTAGGTCGCCCCGGCCCGCAGCGACTGGCCGAAGGTGGTCGGGCCCTGCGTCTCGACGACCAGGTCCGCACCCGCGCCGCCGGTCAGGGCGCGCACCTCCTTGGACCACTCCGGCGTCGCGGCGTAGTCCACCACCTCGTCGACACCGAGCTCGCGCAGCCGCTCGGCCTTCGCCGCGCTGGACGTGGTGGCGATGACCCGGCAGCCCATCGCCTTGGCGAGCTGGGCCGCGAACAGGGAGACGTCGCCGGTTCCCAGGACGAGCACCGTCTGGCCGGCGGTCAGCGTCCCCGGCCGGGTGAGCGCGTTCCACGCCGAGACCCCGGCGCAGGGCAGCGCCGCGGCTTCGGCCCAGCTCAGGTGCTCGGGGACGGCCACGGCCGCGGCCTCGTCGATGAGCGTGTACTCGGACAGCCAGCCGTCGACGGTACAGCCGAGCTGGTCGACGACCTCGGGGCGGAGCGGGCCGCTGATCCAGCGCGGCCAGTACGAGGCGGTGATCCGGTCGCCCACCGCGAACCGGCTCACGGCCTCCCCGACCGCGACGACCTCGCCGGCACCGTCGCTGAGCGGCACGATGCCCGGTCGGGCCGGGAGCGGGTACCGGCCGGTCGTGATGAGCAGGTCGCGGCGGTTGATCGACGCCGCGCGGGTTTCGACCAGGAGCTGATGGGGGCCGGGGGTCGGCACGTCCTCGGTGCCGAGCGTGATGTCGTCCAGAGAGCCGGGTCCCGGCAGGCGGTAGGTACGCATGGATTCAGCGTGCGACGGTCCGTGCGGTGATCCAATTCCCTGGAGGGAATGGACCGGCGGCCCCGCGATGACGAAGACTTCCCCCGTGAGCACCGCGACCACCAAAGCCCCGCCCGCGTTCGGCGCCGAGCTGCGGCGCTGGCGCACGCTGCGCCGCGTGAGCCAGCTGGAGCTGGCCAACCGCGCCGGCACCACGCAGCGCCACCTGAGCTTCATGGAGCAGGGGCGCTCGCATCCGGGACGGGCGATAGTGCTGCGGCTGGCCGAGTCCCTGCGGCTCACGCTGCGGGAACGCAACGCCCTGCTGTTCACGGCCGGCTACGCCCCGGCGTACGAGGAGACCCGCTACGACGCGCCGGAGTTCGCTCCGGTGCGGGAGGCGATGGAGCGGGTGATCGAGGGGCACCTGCCGTATCCGGCGTTGGTGCTGCGGCGGCCGGGACGGGTGATCACGGCGAACCGGGCGTTCTCCGTGTTCTTGGAAGGCTGCGCCCCGCATCTGCTTGAGCCGCCGATCGACCTGCTGCGCGTCATGCTGCACCCGGACGGCATCGCGCCGCGGATCGGCAACCTCGCGCAGTGGGGCCGGCACGTGCTCGACAACCTGCGGCTGCTGGCGTCACAGAGTCCTGACCGCGGGTTGGACTCGCTGGTGGAGGAGCTGGCCGGCTATGTCCCGGAGGCTCCCATGGACCAGACGTATCTCGGGTTCGCGGTGCCGATGCGGCTGCGCGCGCCTGAGGGCGAACTGCGGCTGATGACGGCGCTGACCTCGTTCGCCACGGCGGTGGACGTCACGGTCGCGGAGTCGGTGCTCGAATCGTTCCTGCCGGCGGACGCCGAGAGCGCCGAGATCCTGGCGGCCCGGGACCGGCTGGCCGCCGGGCGGGACGAGCCGCGGCTGCTCGCGGGACTCTGAACCCGGATCCCCCATCCGGCCGCTCGCGACCACCATTCGGGTCACCACGCGTGCCGTCGCTCCCGGGCCCGCCCACCATGGCAGAGGCGACCGCCGCCCCGCCCTGGGCACGCGAGAATGCGAGCGACGATGCAAGGCTTCTCCCGGGAACCCGGCACCACCGGCCCGATCACCATCACCCTGCCCAAGGCCGGGGAGCGGCGGGTCTGGGGCTGGGCGGTCATCATCGCCGTCGGCGGCTTCCTGTTCGGGTACGACACCGGTGTGGTGTCCGGCGCGCTGCTGTACATCACGCAGGACTTCCACCTGTCGAGCTCCGAGAAGAGCAGCGTGGTCAGCGTCCTGCTGATCGGCGCGATGATCGGCGCGCTGGCGGCCGGCCGGATCTCCGACGGTCTGGGCCGCAAGAAGGCGGTCACCATCTTCGGCCTGGTGTTCGCGCTCGGGACGCTGATCGCGGTCGTCGCACAGAACTACGGGACGCTGCTGGTCGCCCGCTTCGTCCTCGGTCTGGCCGTCGGCGGCGCCTCGGCGCAGGTCCCGGTCTACCTCGGCGAGATCTCGCCGGCGAACATCCGGGGCCGCATCCTGTCGCTGAACCAGCTGCTGATCACCGTCGGCATCCTGTGCTCGTACCTGATCGACCTGGCGTTCTCGCACAGCGGGAACTGGCGGGCGATGTTCGCCTTCGGCGCGATCCCGGCGCTGGTCCTGAGCCTGGGCGTGTGGTTCGTGGTGCCGGAGTCGCCGACCTGGCTGTACACGCGGGGACGCGTCGAACAGCTCCGCGAGGGCCTGCTGATGGTCACCGACGCCGAACAGGCCGACGAGATCATCGAGGTCTACGGGGAGCGCCAGAAGCAGGCGGCGCGGATGGAGGCGACGCGCGGCGCGGACGAGAAGGGCTGGCGCATCCTGCTCACCCCGGCCGTGCGCCCGGCCATGATCGTCGGCCTGACGATGGCCGCGCTGCAGCAGTTCGGCGGTATCAACACGATCATCTACTACGCCCCGACGATCATCGAGCAGACCGGCCGCAGCGCCAGCAACTCGATCGTCTACTCGGTCTACATCGGCATCATCAACTTCGTGATGACGGTCCTCGCCATCAACACCATCGACCGCCTGGGCCGGCGCCAGCTGCTGCTGATCTCGCTGGCCGGGATGGCGGGCTTCGTGGCGCTGCTGGGCTTCAGCTTCATCTGGAGCTGGAACTCCAACCTGACGCTGCTGTTCATGGTCGCCTACATCGCGGCCTTCGCCGGCGGCCTGGGCCCGGTCTTCTGGGTGCTGGTCGGCGAGATCTTCCCGACCCGGGCCAAGGCCGACGGCTCCAGCGCGGCGACCACCGTGAACTGGCTGTCGAACTTCATCGTCAGCCAGTCCTTCCTGACCGTGGCCAACGGCATCGGCCAGGGCCAGACGTTCCTGATCTTCGCCGGGGTCTGCGTCGCCGGGCTGGCGTTCGTCGGACGCTTCGTGCCGGAGACCAAGAACCGCGACACGAACGAGGTCCAGAAGGCGCTGTTCGAGCGGTTCGGGAAGAAGCCGATTCCGGAGGCGCGGACGTCCACCGGGGCCTACGACGCCGGGCGCGCCGACGCGGGGCACACCGACGCCGGCTCGGCGGTCAAGCCTGCGGATCGTCGACGGGATCGCCGGTGAACCGCAGCCGCCGCAGCCGCCGTCCACCACCCGCAGGTCCAGTCCGCCGGAGAGCATGTCCTCCATCACCACGCCGGCCATCGGGTTCAGCGCGGCCGTCCCGACCAGCTGCCCGGCCACCTCCGAGGAGCGGAACAGCAGCGCGTCCACCGCCGCCCGGCCCTTGGTGCCGTAGCCGATGACCAGGGTGTTGACCAGGCGCGCGGTGTTGCCGACCGGGACCACGTCGCCGTAACCGATCGTGGTCAGAGTGACCGTCGAGTACGGCGCCCGCCACGGACGGGTATCAGGGAGCGAACCGCCGCGCACCGGCTGCGGGCTCGCGGCGGCCGCGCGCTCCCTCCGAGCCTCGCTACTTCTCCTCTGCCGCGTCCTTCGTGGTGGGGTTGTGCTTGGGCTCGGGCGTTCCCTTGCCGATGTACGTCACGTAGAACAGCTCCTCGGCAGGGTTGTGCCACCCGTCCGCACCGACCAGCTCCGCCGCCGCCTCCGGTCCCCAGGTACCGGTCTTGTAGACGGTCGGGTTGGAGCTCTCCAGGATGTCGCCGACGATGCGCCAGCTCTCCTCGATGGCCGGGAAGAACGCGAAGCCGCTGGAGTCGCCGACGATCGCCGCGTGCAGGATGTTCTCGTAGGGCTTGGCCTGGCCGCCGAGCACCTTCTCGAAGTCGATGCCCATCGGGAAGGCCACCGGCAGCTGACCGCGATCCCCCCTCCGCGCCATCAGCTCGAAGGCGATCCCGGCGCCGGGCTCCAGCCGGATCCGGATCAGGTTCGGCGGGACGTCCGCGGCCAGGCCCCGGAAGAGCTCCGACGGCGGGCGCCGCAGCTGCACGCACACCTCGGTCGCGGTCACCGCGAGCGCCTTGCCGCTGCGGATGTAGAAGGGCACCCCGGCCCAGCGCCAGTTGTCGATCCACAGCCGCAGCGCGATGAAGGTCTCGGTCTGCGAGTCCTTCTTCACGCCCTTCACCTCTTGGTAGCCCTCGTACTGCCCGCGCACGACGTCGGCCGGGTCGACGGTGCGCACGGCGTGCAGCAGCCGCCACTTCTCCAACGACAGCGCCTGCGGGTCGCCGACGTTCGGCGGGTCCATCGCCAGCAGCGTCATGACCTGGAACAGGTGGTTCTGGACGACGTCGCGCAGCGCCCCGACGGCGTCGTAGAACGAGCCGCGGTCGGCGACGTCGAAGTCCTCGGCCAGGGTGATCTGCACGTTGTCGATGGAGGAGCGGTCCCACACCGGGGCCAGCAGGGTGTTGGCGAACCGGAAGGTGCCCAGGCCCTCGACCGACTCGTCACCCAGGAAGTGGTCGACGCGCAGCAGGTGGTCGCGGTCGAAGTACTGCTCCAGCACCGCCTCCAGCTCGCGCGCCGAGGCCAGGTCGTGGCCGAAGGGCTTCTCCACCACCAGCCGCGCGTTCTTGTTCAGGCCGGCCTCGGCCAGGCCCGCGGCGACCTTGTCGAACAGCGAGGGCGGGATGGCCAGGTAGTGAGCGGCGAAGCCCTTCCCGGCGACCGCCTTCCCGATCTTCGCGTAGATCGCCGGGTCGGTGAAGTCGCCGGTGACGATGCTCAGCCCGTCGGCGAACTCCGTGAACACCTTCTCGTCGATGGGGTAGCCGGCCTCGATCACCGACTGCCGGGCGTGTGCGCGCAGCGCCGCGTCGTCGAAATCGGAGTAGGCCACGCCGACCACCGGGACGGTGAGCAGGCCGCGCTCGGTGAGCTTGTACAGCGCCGGCAGCAGCATCTTCTTGGCCAGGTCGCCGGTGATGCCGTAGAGGACCAGGACGTCGGCGCCCTCCAGGTCGGTGTTGTGGGTCGAGGTCACGCTGGAGGACAGCGGCATGGTGCGGGCTCCCTTGCTGATGGTGTCGGCGCGCGGTCGGGTGGCCGGTCAGCCGGCCGCGATCCCCCACGATCCCCGGTACTCGGCCCCCGGTTCCAGGCGGGTGAGGTCGACGCCGCTGGCGAAGGCGTTCGGCGGGCCGGTCATGGGCTCGCAGCCCAGGCCGAGGCGCCGGGATTGAGCAGGGACGTTGTCGGCCGTGTAGACCTCCAGCCAGGGCTGCGCCCCGTCGAGCCAGAACGACGTGCTGCGCCGGCTGCCGGCCAGCCGGACCCGCGCCAGGCCGTCGGCGCCCCGCCGCAGACCGGTGTAGGCGATGTCGATCTTCTGCGGGCCCAGCACCCGGCCGTCGCGCAGGTCGTACTCACTGCCCGCGACGTCCTTCGGGCCGCCGACCGGGATCATCCGGTCGTCCACCGGCTGGTAGAGGCTGCCGGGGATTCGGACGGTGCAGGCGTCGAGCGGCTCGCCCACCGTGATGTAGGGGTGCATGCCGTGCGCGTAGGGCAGCGCGCGGGTGCCGGGGTTGGCGGCCGAGAGGGTGACCGTCAGGCCGCTCTCGACGTCCAGGCGGTACTCGGCCTGGACGTCGAGGCGGAAGGGGTAGCCGGTCGAGCCGTGCAGCGAGCAGGCCAGCACGACGGTGTCCGGCCGCTGCTCCACCGGCGACCAGGCGGCCCAGCGCGTCAGGCCGTGGATGGCGTTGTCCAGCTCCGGCTCGGACAGGTCGAGCTGGTACTCGCGGCCGTCGAAGGTGTAACGGCCGCGGTCCACCCGGTTCGGCCACGGGATCAGGAGCTGCCCGAACGCCGCCGGCGCCGGCTCGTCGGCGTCATAGGACAGGACGAGGGGCTCCCCGTCGTGGGTCAGCTCTCTGAGCCCGGCGCCTTCTTCCGTGATCACCGCGCGGTAGGGACCGGCGGTGAGCTCGTACTGCTCGCCGGTGAGGAAGTCGGACATGCGTCCTTCGTAGCCGGGGTGTGGCGTGAGCGCGCCCCGGACGGCGCGGGCTGCCGCCATCCGGTCAACGGCGCGCGGTCAGCTCCAGCACCCGGTTGCCGCGGCGGCGACGACGAAGTCCTCGAACCGGCGCGGGGACCGGCCGAGCGCCTTCTCGACGCCGTCGCTCAGACCTTCGACGGAGCCGTCGGCGCCGCGCGCCACCAGACCGGCCATGCGCTCAGCCGTCGTCCGCGGGACACCATGGGCGAGTTGCTGCTCCACGAAGGCCTCCGGGGTGACCGCCAGGTACTGGAGCGGCCTCCCGGACGCCGCGGCGATCAGCTCGGCCGCCTCGCCGAAGCCGAGCGCCCGCGGGCCGGTGAGCTCGTAGACCTGGCCGGCGTGCCGGTCCTCGGTGAGCGCGGCGGCCGCCACGTCGGCGATGTCCTCGGCGTCGATGAAGGGGATCTTGCCTTCGCCCGCGGGCAGGGCCAGGGTCCCGCTGCGGACCGCCGGGAGCCAGAAGTCCTCGCTGAAGTTCTGTGAGAACCAGCCCGGGCGCACGACGGTCCATTCGAGACCTGACCCGCGGACCGCCTGCTCGGTGGCGTGGAGCGGATGGTGCTCGCTGTCCGCGCCGGGGGCGGAGAGCAGTACCAGGCGACGGACTCCGGCCGCCACCGCCGCGTCGACCAGGGCGGCCATGCGCGGCGGGTTGTTGTCGCCGGAGACGCTCCCCGGTTCGATGAGGTAGGCGGCGGTGATCCCGGCCAGGGCCGGGGTGTGGGTCGCGGGGTCGTCGAGATCGAGGCGGACGTCACCGCCGGTGCGGCTGGCGGTGCGGACCTGGTGGCCGGCGGCGGTGAGGCGGGAAGCGATACGGCGGCCGGTCTTGCCGGTGCCGCCGAGGATGAGGAAGTTCTCCATGACTCGAGGGAACCGTGATCGACCTGGACTCTCCATGGGAGAACGTCGCCGAAACCTTTGTGATCGTCTGGCACTCGTCTAACCTGGATCTATGGACACGCTCAGCGACCTGCTCCGCCGCGCCGGGGCGGGGGACGCGCAGGTCCGGCAGCTGATCCAGCGGCCGCCGTGGTCGATGACCTACGCCGACGCCCCTGCGCTCACGCTGTTCGCCACCCTCGGCGGGCACGCGGCGCTGCGGCTGGAGGACGTGCCCTCGGCGGCACCGGCCCACCTCGCCGCCGGGGCCATCGCGCTGGTCGCGCACAGCACCCGGCACACCATCTCCGACGACCTGGCGACCCCGCCGCAGGTGGTGATCAGCGGCGGCCGCAAACAGTTTCTCGGCGATCCGGACAAGCACGCCGAGCTGGCGGCGCACCTGGCGCCGCGCACCTGGGGCGACGGCCTGCCGGGCGCGACCACCGTCCTGCGCGGCATGTTCAAGCTCCGCGGCGAGGCCGGCCGCCGACTGCTGGCGATCCTCCCGCCGCTGGTCGTGATCCCGGCCGGGCCGCGTACCGGCGCCGCCTTGGACCTGCTGGCCTCCGAGGCCGCGCGCGACGAACCCGGCCAGGAGGCCGTCCTGCACCGCTCGCTGGACCTGGTGCTGGTCCTCGCGATGCGGTCGTGGTGCGCGGGCTTCGGCCCGGCCGACCCGTCCTGGTACAGCGCCCTCGCCGACCCCGCGATCGGCACCGCCCTGGACCACCTGCACACCGATCCGGCGCGGCGCTGGACGGTCGCCGGCCTCGCGGCCACCGCCGGCCTGTCCCGCGCCGCCTTCGCGGCCCGCTTCACGCAGCTGGTCGGGCAGCCGCCGATGGCATACCTGGCCGGATGGCGGATGACGCTGGCCGCCGACCTGCTGCGCGAGGACAGCGGGACGACGGTCGCCGCGGCCGCGCAGGCGGTCGGGTATCAGGACGCGTTCGCGTTCAGCGTGGCGTTCAAGCGGGCGAAGGGGGTGAGCCCTTCGCAGTGGGGGCGGGAGGGCGCCGACGAACCCGACGCGCAGCTCAGCGCGACCCCGCGTACAAGGTAGCCAGCTTCCCGGCGGCGACCTTCACATCATGCTGCACCGAGCTCACCCCCGGGTCCTGCGACGTGGACGGCCCGGACACGTTCACCACGGTCAGGCTGTTGCCGCGCAGGATGACCGCCATGTAGTCGATGCCCTGGGCGCCCGCGGCCGAGGCCGGCGCGCCCGGTGCGCTGATGGCGACCCGGATGCCGTAGCTGTTGGCCACGCCGTTGGGCGCCATGTTCGAGATCGAATACGTCGCCGGCGCGTCGGTCCACTGGAAGCGGCTCGCGCAGCCCGCGATCCAGCCGCGGTGCTTGGCGAAGTCCGCACTGGCGGCGGCAGCGGTCGCGTAAGTGATCACCGTCTCGCCGACCTGTGAATTGCTCGGGGCCGACCATGACATGTTGCGCGTCTTCACCCAGGCGGGATTGCGCGGGTAGGCGGGGTCGACGAACTGCGGACGCACGACGGGGTCGCAGTTGTCCGGGTCGACGCTCTGGGAGGCGGCGACGGCCGGATTGCTGTACTGCTTCCACGCTCCGGTCGACGACGGCGCCAGGTCGACCAGCGAGAGCATCGCGATGTCGGGGATGTCGGGCTGGGCCGAGGTCTGCCTCGTGGGCGCGGCCGGGTTCGACGGGGAGGCCGGCGTGGCCGGATCCGAGGAGGAGGTCGTCGCCGGCGAAGCCGCGGTCGTCGATGCCGGTCCGGCGGCCTCGCCCGACCCCGCCGCCCCGGCCTTGGAAGCCGAAGACGCGCAGGCGCTGAGCCCGACCGTCGCCGCAGCCAGGACGACCGCGGCGACCGATGCCTTGATGTTCATGCGTTTCCTCCCCGGAATCACGTGCCTCTCGACCACAAAGACGTCCCATCCACGGGGAGGTTGCGTCTCTATCCCAGCCCGCTGATCACCCGGGCCAGCATCCGTTCGAAGGTCTCGTCGGCGTCCGGGGGCTCCACCCCGTCGCTCATCGCGAACGCCTGCGCGAGGTGCGGATAGGCGCCGGACCCGACAGCGGCGGCCAGATACCGCGCGTTCGAGGCGACGAACTCGTGCACGTCGTCGGTCCGGCCAAGCGCCTGCTGCTGCGCCACCTCGTAGCCGACGTGGCTCGCCACGAACCCGCTGACCAGCGCGAAGGCCTCCGTGCAGGCCCGCGGCGCCAGGCCCGAGGGCGCGAGCAGGGCCAGCGCGTGGTCCAGGGCCCGCAGGGTGTTGGGCCCCAGCGTGCGGCGGCCGGTGAGGGCGACCGGCAGCCAGGGGTGGCGGTGCATCAGGGCCCGCTGTTCACGGGCGAAGGCGGCCAGGTCGGCGCGCCAGTCGCCGGTCGGCGGGGGCAGCGGCTGCTCGCCGGTCACGGCGTCGATCATCAGCTCCAGGAGCGCGTCGCGCTCGGACACGTACGTGTAGAGCGACATCGTGCCCGAGCCGAGCGCGGTGGCCACCCGGCGCATGGTCAGCGCCGACAGGCCTTCGGCGTCCGCCACGCCGACGGCGGTGGCGACCACCGCCTCCCGGGTGTGCGCGGGCGGGCGGCCCCGGTGGTGGCGGCGCTCGGACCACAGTGTTTCGGGATCCACGCCTTGATTCCCCTGGTTCCTTCGGCTTCTGACATAGCGATCTGCCAGATCGGTTGCGCAGTCAATCTTGCCAGTCCTATTCTCGTACACAGTACGATAACTCTTCAAGAACAGCCTCGAGAACAAGGAGCCACCACGATGAAGCCGCCGCTCAGCACCCGTATCGCGCGCCGGACCCTCGGCGGACTGCCCGCGCCGCGGTTCGCCGTGTCCTATGAACCCCGCCTCCCGGTGCCGATGGCCGACGGCGTGGAGCTGCTGGCCGACCACTACTTCCCGGAAGCCGCCGAGCCGCAGGACTTCCCGACCCTGCTCGTGCGCTCGCCGTACGGCCGCGGCTTCCCGTGGGCCGCGCTGTACGGCACCGCCCTCGCCGAGCAGGGATTCCATGTCCTGATCCAGAGCGCCCGGGGCACCGCCGGCTCGGGCGGGGTCTTCCAGCCCTGGCGCGACGACGGTCCCGACGGCCGCGCGACGCTGGTCTGGCTGCGCCGCCAGGCCTGGTTCGACGGCCGGCTCGGCCTGGTCGGGCCCAGCGCGATGGCCTACGCGCAGTGGGCCCTGGCCGCGGATCCGCCGCCGGAGCTGAAGGCAATGGTCGTGCACGTCCCGCTCCACAACCCGCACGGCTTCTTCCACCGGAACGGCTTGTTCGCCCTCGAAGACGCGCTGATCGCGACCACGGCGGTGCAGACCCAGCACCTCGGGGCGCGCCGGTTCCTCGGCGCCACGCTGCGGCTGGCCAGGGCGATGAAGGGCATCGTCCGGTCCGGGGCGCCGCTCGAGGCGTACGCGCGGGCCATGGGCGGCAGCCCCACCTTCCTGACCGGCGCCGCAGCCCATCCCGATCCTGGCGACGGCTACTGGCAGGGCACGGACCTGCTGGACGCGGCCGACGGCCTCACGGTCCCGACCCTGGTGGTCAGCGGCTGGGCCGATGTGGCTCTGGACCAGGCGCTCCAGCAGTACGGCAGGCTGCCCGCCGGGCACCGCTCGCTGCTGGTCGGGCCGTGGACCCACACCACGGCGTTCCAGCGGGGCGTCGCCATGGTCCTCGCCGAGTCAGCGGCCTGGCTGCGCGGACACCTCGCCGATCCTGTCCCGCCGAAGGAACGGGTCCAGGTGGCCCTCGGCGGGACCGGAGAGTGGCGCGACCTGTCGGCCTGGCCGCCTGCCGCCGTGCCGGTGTCCTGGTATCCGCATCCCGACGGCAGCCTGGTCCGTGAGCCGCCGCCCACGGACACCACGGCCGACTCCACGGCCGGGACGGTGCGTCACGACCCGGCCGATCCGACCCCGTCGATCGGCGGCAGCGGTCTGGGACACAAGGCCGGGGTCCGCGACAACACGGCGCTGGAACGACGCGACGACGTCCTCGTCTTCACCGGTGCGCCGTTGACCGAGGCGGTCGAGGTGATCGGATCGGTGGCGGCCGAGATGCTGGTCGATCCCGGTGCCGGGGCGGCTTGCGCGACGCTGTTCGTCCGGCTCTGCGACGTCGACGAACGCGGTCGCTCCTGGAACGTGTGCGACGGCGTCACGCGCGTCACCGGCGCCGACGCGGCACACCGGCCGGTCGCCGTCACCGTCGCGATGTCCTCGACGGCCCACCGCTTCCTGCCCGGCCACCGAATACGCGTCCAGATCAGCGGCGGCGCGCATCCGCGCTTCGCCGCCACCCAAGAAGCCTTCCGCGTCGAGGTCCGTTCCGGATCCGCGATCGTCCTGCCCGTGGTCTGATCTCACGCCGCCGGCGGTTCCTCCGGCGGTTCCGGGACCACGAACACCCGCAAGGCCATCATCCGTGCGCCCTCCGGCGCCTCGTGCTGATCAACGTGCCCGTACTTCCACTGCAGTTCTTTGTACTCGCGGAGGAAGCCCGCCAGTTCTTCCTTGCTCATCCAGAACCCGCCGCGGAACGTTTGAGCCCACCCTTCGGGCCCCTCGTATTGCGTGAGCACCCGGTAGTACAGGTCGATGTCGTGCTTCGCCTGCTCCTTCACCCGATCGGCGAGCGCGGCGAACTCGGCGGGATCCATCGTCGCCGGATCCGGCGCCTCGACCTGGATCGGCAGCGCCCGCCACCAGCGCTCGCGGCCGGCGGAGCGCTCCGGGATCTCCTCGACGAACCGCAGCTCGGCGAGCTTGCGCAGGTGGTAGCTGGTGGTGCCGGTGCTCTCGCCGAGCGCCTTGGCCAGGCTCGTGGAGTTGGCCTCCTGGTGCTGCTGCAGGTAGGCGAGCATCCGGCGGCGCAGCGGATTGGCCAGCACGCGGAAGATGGTGGAGCGGTCGCCGTCCGGGCCGCCGACCGGTTCCGGAGGGGTTTGGGGCACGGCGTCACCCTACCTCGGGGGCGCCGGACTGCCGAGGGTTCTGCAAAGGGGTTTGCAGAGTCGGTCTGCAAGGTGGCCGCGCACGCTGCGCGGAACCGTCACACCACAGCGAGCGCGGTCCGCACCCCGGCCTGCACGGCGTCCTGGTCCCCCAGGCCGCCGGCCACGGCGATGCCGTCGCGCACCAGCAGGAGCAGGTCGGCCTTCCGGTCGGCGTCCGGGCGGTCGGCCGCGACGAGGCTGTCGCGCATCAGGCCGCGGTACCAGGCGCGGTAGTCGTCGACCACGTGCCGCACCGGGTGGCCGGGGTCGGAGAACTCGGCGGCCGCGTTCAGGAACGGGCAGCCGCGGAACCCGGGGCCGGCGCTGACCTCGGCCAGCTTGGCCAGGATCGCCTCGATGCGCTCGACGCCGCTGCCGGGGGCGCCCTCCAGCAGCGCCCGCTGACGCTCGTACTCGGTCGTCAGGTAGGCCAGGACCAGGTCTTCCTTGGACTTGAAGTGGTGGTAGAAGGTCGCCTTCGCGACGGCGGCCTCGGCGATCACCCGGTCGACGCCGACCGTGTGGATGCCCTCGGCGTAGAAGAGCCGGGTGGCGGTTTCGAGGATGCGGGCACGGGCTTGACTCACGCACTTGACGGTACCAGACAGATCTGTCTACTGTAAGCAGCGAACCAGACAGACAGATCTGTCTAGTCGCCCGATCGTCCCGTGCCTTGGAGGCCCGCCATGAAGCCCATCTACACCGCCGTCGCCACCTCCGTCGGCCGCGAAGGCCGTTCCTTCACCGACGACGGCAAGCTCGACCTGAACATGTCGTTCCCGGAGTCGCTGGGCGGCAACGGCCAGGGCACCAACCCCGAGCAGCTGTTCGCCGCGGGCTACTCCGCGTGCTTCGCCAGCGCCATGCAGCTGGTCGCCAAGCAGCAGGGGCTGGACGTCTCCGAGGCGTCGGTGACCGCCGAGGTCACGCTGAACTCCCTGGACGGCGGCGCCTTCGGCCTGTCGGTGGTGCTGCGCGCCGAGCTCCCGGAGGCGCTGCACGGCGAGAAGGGCCAGGCCCTGCTGGAGGCCACCCACCAGGTCTGCCCGTACTCCAACGCCACCCGCGGCAACATCCCGGTCGAGATCGTCGTCGAGTAACGTCCCGCGGCGACCGCGCGTCAGTTCTTGGTGCCGCCCTTGAACGGTTCCTCGCCCGGCTTGTCCGCGCGGAACCGCAGGGCGGACCAGACCTCGTCGATCGCCACCTGGCCGTTCGGCCGCATGCCGAAGGCCACGACGATCGGCCAGAGGCTGTCGCGGTTGATGTCGGTCCGGTTCGCCTTCGGGTAGGCGATCCAGACCACCGGCGGCTTGGTGATGTCGTCCTGGTTCGCGGTCAGCAGGGCCCGCACGGAATCGGCGTCGTCGGCGTAGAGGACCGCGACGTCGGCCGAGGCCAGGTCGTCGGTGCGGTCCGCACCCGCCGGGAGCTCGCCGACCTCGGCGAACCGGTCGGGGTGCGAGGTCCACACGGAACGGCCCGGCTTGATGGCGAGCTTCTCGGCGACGGTCTTGGCAGGCATGGGTTCCTCCGGCGGTTCTGTCGAGTCCTCGGTGAGCGGCGTTCGCGCTCTCAGCACAACAGACGACGCCGCTCCGCGAAACTCATCGGCGCCGGCCCCCTTGTCGGGGACCGGCGCCGATGAGCGCTCAGGCGTCCGTGACGCCGGCTGGTGACCTCAGCCGACCATCATGTCCTTCTCCCGCAGGACCAGGACGTCGAGCTCGTCTTCGAGTTCCTCGGCGAGCGTGGACTCCACCGCGGTGCGGCGCCCGCGCAGCAGCCCGCCGGCCAGGATCAGAAGTCCGCCGACCGTGGCCACGGCCACGAACACCAGGACCGGCCGGTAGCTGGCGAGCACCTGCGCGTTGGTGTGGGCGGCGTTCCCGCCGTTGGCGGCGATGATCGCGGTCGAGGCGGCCAGCACCACCGTGATGCCGACCTGCAGGGCGGTGTTCAGCAGCCCGGAGACCAGGCCCTGCTCCTCGTCGGCGATGCCGGAGGCGGCCTGCACGTTGATCGCCGGGAAGGCCATCCCGAAGCCCAGGCCCAGCAGCACGATCGAGGGCAGGATCACCCACCAGCTCGGGGTCTGGCCGATGCGCAGGAACTGCAGGTAGCCCAGCGACAGGGCGGCGAAGCCGGCGACGCCGACCCGGGCCGTGCCGTACTTGTTGAGCACGTCGGCGATCTTGAAACTGGCGACCAGGACGATCAGGCCGGCCGGCAGGAACGCCAGGGCCGTGTGCAGCGCGCTCCACTTGGACAGCGTCTGCAGGTACTGCGTCACCACGAACTGGAACGAGGCGTACCCGCCGAACATCAGGCCGCCGCCGATCAGGGCCCGGATCAGCGACGGGGAGCGCAGCACACCCAGCCGCACCAGCGGATTGGGCACCCGCTGCTCGGTCGCCACGAAGCCCGCCGCCAGCACGGCCGCGCCCAGGAAGGTCCCGATCGTGACCGGCGCGAGCCAGCCGACCTGCGGGGCCCGGACGATGCCGAAGACCAGCAGCAGCACCGAGCCGGTACTGGTCACCGCGCCCAGGATGTCGTACCCGCCGCGTTGCTCCCGGGCGACCGGCTGGTCGCGGTGGATCAGCTTCGCGCCGACGGCCAGGATCAGCGCCGCCACCGGCGCCGGCACCAGCAGCGTCCAGCGCCAGCCGGCCTCGGTGAGCAGGCCGGACAGCACCAGGCCGAGCGAGAACCCGGCGGCACCGCAGGTGGTGTAGATGCTCAGGGCCCGGTTGCGGTCCGGCCCCTCGGCGAAGGTGGTGGTGATGATGGACAGACCCGCCGGGGCGGTGAACGCGGCGCTGATCCCCTTCACGAACCGGGTCGCGATCAGCAGGCTGCCGTCGTCGACCAGGCCGGACAGCAGCGAGGCCACGGCGAAGACGGCCAGCGCGGTCAGGAACACCCGCCGCCGGCCGAGCAGGTCCGCCGCACGTCCGCCGAGCAGCAGGAATCCGCCGTAGCCGAGGACGTAACCGCTGACGACCCACTGCAACGACGAGGTGGACAGGTTCAGGGACTCACGGATCGACGGCAGCGCCACGCCGACCATCGAGGTGTCGAGGGCATCGAGGAACAAGGCGCCGCACAGGACTATCAGGGCGCCCCACAAGCGGAGCGGCCAGCGTCCCGACGCGGCGGACTCGCCGGGACGCAGGGTTGTTGAGGTGTCGCTGTGGCTCATGGGTTGGAGATTACATGCACGTGCACTTAATGCGCAAGCAATTTATGCCAAAGCACTTTGTGCGACAGAACCTTGTGCAGTGGAACCTTGTGCGCTCGCACGTGTTATCATGTGGCCATGGAGTCCGAGTCCCTCCTTGAGCAAAACCTCGTCGAACAGTGGCGAGAGCTCGTCGCGCGCAAGACCCGCGTGTGGAACGCCTTGGAGCTGGAGCTCGACCGACGGCACGGCCTGTCGGCCAGCGAGTTCGAGGTGCTGGACACACTGTCGGAGTACGACTGCGCCGCCCCCCCGCGCGTCCAGGAACTGGCCGGCCACGTCCCGATCACGCAGAGCGCGCTGTCCCGGATGATCGGCCGCCTGGAGACGCAGAACCTGGTCACCCGCACCCTGTGCCACTCCGACCGGCGCGGCGTCTTCGTCGTGCTGACCGACGAGGGTATGCAGCGCCTGGCCGAGGCCCGACCGACGCACCGCGCAGTTCTGGCCGCGGAGCTGAACGCGGCCCCCGCGCCCGGTCAGGACACCGCGGACGTGGCGAGCGCCGACGCGGTGCTGGTCGAGAGCGGGATGCACGGGGCGTAGGCCGCTGGATCGCGCCGAAATCGCCGCCCAGCCTGCCCGACCTGCCCAACCTGGCTGGCCTGGCCGCGCACGGCTGCCGAGCAGCATCCCTCCGGCGATCTCTCCGGCGACCTCTCCGCCGAGCTCCCTGACCGGCCACCGCGCCGCCCCCGCCCTCGGCGTAGATTCGGTCCATGCCCACCGAAGCCGTTGTCCGCACCCCCGCCCTGGACCGTCCCGAACTGCTCGCCGCGCCGGTCGCGGCCGCGCTGCGCACGCTGCCGGCGCTGGCGCCGCTGGTCGAGGTGGCGCAGATCGATCCGGAGTTGGCCGACACCGAGGCCTTCTGCGCCGCGTATGGCGTCCTGCCCGAGGAGTCCGCCAACTGCGTGATCGTGGCGGCCCGCCGGGGCGAGCAGACCTCTTACGCCGCATGCATGGTCCTGGCGACCACGAAGGCTGATGTCAACTCCCTGGTGCGCAAGCACCTCGGGGCGCGCAAGGCGTCGTTCGCGCCGATGGACGTCGCGGTGGAGCTCAGCGGCATGGAGTACGGCGGCATCACGCCGATCGGGCTCCCGGAGGACTGGCCGGTCCTGGTCGACGCGGCGGTGGCCGCGGCGCCGGTGGCCGTGGTCGGCTCCGGGATCCGCGGGTCGAAGCTGTGGCTGCCGGGTGCGGCGATCGCCGGACTGCCCGGTGCGCAGGTGCTCGAAGGGCTCGGCGTCGCACGCTGAGCGGCCGCCGCACCGCGGTCCAGGACGAAGAGGGGTTCCGGATCGCCCCACGGCCCGGAACCCCTCTATCCAATACGACGCCACAGGCACCGCATTACGTTGCTGCCGGAATCAGCCGATCGGCCGCAGCGGTCGGCGGCCGATGATCTGAGGCGTTCGCCACACCCCGGATCCCCCGAGGAATGTTGCGGCGCAGGGTGCTGTTTCCCCACCATGGACGAGCCGGGTCGACGACCCGGCCTCCGGTCCGCCGGGCCGGCCGACCCCGCCATCACCGGGGCCGGTCGGCCCGGTGCCGTGTCAGCCGCAGTGCCTCGGTCACGACGAAGCCGACGATCAGCACCACGAAGAACAACCCCACCGTCGCCAGGCTCCCCACCCGCGACGGCGGGAACAGGATCTGGCGCACCACGTTCAGGCCGCCGACCACGAGCACATAGAGCCACCAGGGCCCCCGTCGAGTCCACTTGCCAGTCATCACTTTGCCAGTCATCGCTGCCTCCCGTTTTTTAACACAGCGGTATCAAAAACAATCTAACACACGCGTGCGAGAATGGCGCCGTGCCGAAAGTCGTCGACCACGAGCGCCGCCGCGCCGAGCTCAGCGAAGCCCTGTGGCGGGTCGCACTGCGCGACGGCTTCGACGCCGTGACGGTGCGCTCGGTCGCGCAGGAAGCCGGCTGGTCGGCCGGAGCATTGCGGCACTACTTCCCGGACAAGGCGGAGATGGTCCTGTTCGCCGTGGACCTGATCGTCGGCATGGCGCAGGACCGGGTGCGGGAAGTACACGAAGGCGTCGGCGGCGTACCCACGCCGAAGTCGCTCCAGGAGCACCTAGAGCAGCTGCTCCCCCTGGACCCGCCCCGGCGCGTCGAATCCGAGGTCTGGTTCGCCCTGGTCACACTGGCCCGCTCCGACGCCCGCCTGTCCCGGCGCCGCCAGGAGATCGACGACACCATCCGGGGCTCGGTCGAGAGCGTCGTGATGGTGCTGGACGAGATCGGCCGCCTGGAACCCGGCCGGGACCAGGCCCTCGAGGCCCGCCGCCTGCACGCTCTACTGGACGGCCTGGTGATCCAACTGACAGCCGAACCCCCGCGGCTGACACCGGACGAGGCGCGGGCGATCATGGCCGCGCACCTGACGGATCTGGCCGGCTAGAACCGCCGGACACTCACCAGTCGAGCAGCTGCACGACCGCGGCGAGACCCTCGAAGGTGTTCCGCACATTCCTGTTCAGCCGGACCCAGTACGGCCCGGTCCACAGCGGCGGGAACTTGGGATACAGCGGCTGGAACAGCCGGTACTTCGAGCCGCCCGAGGCCAGGACCTTCACCAGCGAGAACCAGATCAGGCCCAGGCCGCAGAGCACGAAGTGGACGATCAGCGCGACCGGGGTCAGCAGCCAGCACAGGACCCAGTAGACCGCGTACGCCACGAAGGCCAGGGCGATGAACGGGCTGAACAGGACGATGAAGAAGGTCCACCAGCCGCTGCGCTTCTTCTTCGGCTTCGGCTGGTTCTGCTCCTGGGCCTGCGGCGGTTGGCCGGGGCCCTGCGGCGGCTGACCATAGGGCGGTTGGCCCGGGAACTGCTGGCCGGGGTACTGCTGCGGCGGGTAGGGCTGGCCTTGATACTGCGGCTGGCCCTGCCACTGCTGGCCTTGCCCCTGTTGTTGGCCGGGAGGCTGCTGTTGACCTTGCCACTGCGGCTGACCAGCAGGCTGCTGTCCCTGGTACTGCTGCGGCGGGACCTGCGAGAACGGCTGCTGCTGATAGGCCGGCTGCTGCCCATACGGATTCGGGTAAGACCGCGGCGGCGGCGGACCCTGATACCCCGGCGGCTGCAGGTTCGGCTGACCGTGATTCGGCTGCTCGGTCATCGGTTCCCTCCCCGTACGTCTGACAAGCAGCTGACAGAGTACCGTCAACTCCTCTGATGTCCCCGGGGCACCCGACCCGCCGAAGGCGCCGACAGGAGAACCGTCGGCGCCGTACTGCTCCCGGCCGCTATGACCGCTACGACTGCTGCGTCAGCGGCTTGGCCATGTCCTGGTCGGTCTTCCGGAAGTTGTCCGCCGCGTTCTTCAGCATGTCGGACAGGGCCTTCAGCGAGCCGTCGATCTCCGTGCGGCCGTCCTTCCAGCCCGACGAGAACGAGTGCAGCGCGTCCTCGACCTGCGAGGCGCCCATCTGTCCGTCGTACTGGTGGGTCCAGTCACGCGCGGCGTTCATCCGGGTGCGGATGGACTCCAGCTGGCCGCTGAAGTTCTCCAGCGCATCGACGTCTACCGCAAGATCTGCCATTGCACGCCCCCCTCGTGTTCAAGCCCACGCCTTACGAGCCAGTGTATAAAAGCACGGATGACTGCGGAAAGCCCATAAGTTCGCAGGTACCGATCTCAGTGGACGATACGGTACGCGACTTCCAGCAGGGCCTCGCGTGCTCCCTTCACCCCGTCTGCGAGCAGTATCCCGTCCCGCTTCACCACCCGGCCGTCCACGACGACCGTGTCGACGTTGCCGGCGTGCGCCGACGAGACGACCGTGCCGACCGGATCGTGGTGCAGCGGAACCAGGTTCGGCGCGTCGGCGCGGAGGAACACGAGGTCGGCGCGCTTGCCGGGACGCAGTGAGCCGACGCGGTCGGCCAGGCCGAGGGTCTCGGCGCCGCCGAGCGTCGCGGCGCGGAGCACGTCGGCCGGACTGGGGCGCGAGCCCTCCCCCAGGTAGCCGGTGACCAGGGCCGCGCGCATCAGCGTGAACATGTCGCCGGCGGTCGCGGTGACCACGTCGACCCCGAGCCCGTGGCCGACCCCGGCCGCCCGGAGCCGGCCGATCATCGGCGCGCCGTGGCCCATCTGCGCTTCGACCGCCGGGGCGATCGCGACCGCCCCGCCCGAGGACGCGATCAGCCGCAGTTCCTCGTCGGGCAGCGAGTTGCCGTGGACGTAGACCGTGCCGGGGAGGAGCAGCCCCTCACGCTCCAGCGTCTCGATCGGGCGCTCGGCGACCGGGCCGGCGCCGACGTGGACCGCGATCGGGATGTCCAGTTCGCGCGCCAGCCGCCAGTCCTCGCGCACCGTCTCGATCGGCGAGTACGACGGACCCATCGGCGACAGGGCCATGGTCAGCAACCCGGCGTCCGAGGCGGAAAAGCGCTCCCGGACGCGGCGGATATCGGCGAGGTCCCGCGAGGTGCTGAAGACCGGGAAGCCGTAGCCGAACACCGCACGGATGCCGGAGGCCTCCAACGCGGAGACCGCGGCGTCGGCATGGTCGGGGGACCACATCGCGTGCGCATAGTCCTGCACCGTGGTGACACCGGCGTCGAGGCATTCGAGCGCGCCGAAGTAAGTGCTCGCGCGGAGGTCCTCCGGCGTGAACCGCGGACCGAACCGGCCGGCGACCAGCTCCAGGTAGCCGCCGAGATCGGCCTCCGTGGTCAACGCCCGTAGAGCGGTGAGCCACAGGTGGCGGTGAGTGTCGACGAAGCCGGGCAGGACCACGTGCCCGGAGGCGTCGACGACCTCGGCGTCGCCGGCCGGCAGGCCGACGCCGGTCTGCACCACCCGACCGTCCTCGATCAGCAGGTCGACCCCGGAACGCACGGTCGGCGCCGGGTCCGCGTCGTCGAAGTCGATGAGCCAGGCGATGCCCGAGACGAGCAGGCGAGAAGCGCTCACGGAAAATCCCTCCCTAGAAAGCTTTATTAAAAGCTATCTGGGAAGGGGTCTACGCTGTCAAGCGTGACCAGCACCCCGGACCGCGCCGAGCAGCTGATAGCCGCCTGGCGTGCCGAGCTGCCGGAGATCCTGGGCCCCGCCACCGAGCTCACCAAGCGGGTCCTGATCCTGGCCGGCCGCCTGGACGCCGCCACCCGCGCCGAACTCCCGGCCCTGGGCCTGACCGTCGCGGCCTACGACGTCCTGCTCACCCTGCGCCGCGCCGGCGCCCCCTACCGCCTGCGCTCCAACGAACTCACCCAGGACCTCCTGCTCAGCACCGGCGGCACCAGCAACGTCATCAACCGCCTGGCCGCCGACGGCCTCGTCCACCGCGAGCCGGATCCCGCCGACGGCCGCAGCACCCTGATCCGCCTCACGCCGGAGGGCGTCGCGCTCGCCGAGCGCGCGGTCCGCGCCACCAGCGCGGCGCACGAGGCCGTGTTCGCCGGACTCGCGCCCGAGGCCGTCGAGGCCGCGACGGCGGCCCTGCGCGCGATCCCCGTCGCGCCGCCGCCCGGCGCGGCCCAGCCGGCGGTCGCCCGCGTGCGCCGGCAGAGCACTCAGGCCTGAAGCCCGACCCGAACCCTGGTCGGGCGGCCCGAGAGGCCCATGTCACAGATTCGTCCCACACGGAACCGGCCCGAACATCCATGCGTCCCCCTGGAGTGAGCATCCTCCGACAGATCGGGGTGGAGACATGGCGGGGCTCGACGAACGATGGCGGGCGGGGCTGACAGCCCTGGTGGCAGTGGGTGTCCCGATGGCGGCGGGCATCGCGGCGGGGGTCCATGGCAACGGAGACGGTCCCATCTTCCAGGCCGGCGCGGTCCTCGGCGCATGCGTCGCGACCCTGATGGCGACCCGCCGCGGACTGTGGTGGCTGGTGCCGGCGCAGCCGATGATCGTGGTTCCCTCGGCCGTGCTGGGGATGCTGCTGGCCGAACCCGCCGGCACCAGCCGGACGAAGATGGGCACGGACACCGTGAGCGCGCTGCACCATGCCTTCGTCATCACGCTCGTAGCACTTGGGGCCGTGGTGGTCGTGGCCGCGGTCAAGGCGGCGGCCGGCCGGGGCGAGGCGCTCCACACCGCCGGGGCGCACCGTGGCTGAGAGCAAGCGGACCCCGGCGAAGCGGACGCCGACCGGGCGGACCTCCCCGGCGGTCATCGCTGCGCGCGGCGTCTTCGCGCTGACCGGGGCGGCCGTCCTGGCCGGGTCGGGGGTGGCCTGGTACGGCGTGCACAAGCTGGACGCCGGCGTGCAGTCGGTGGACACCAGCCACGTGCACCTGGCCGACGGGGCCCCGGCCCCCAAGCACACGGGCCTGGACAAATCCGTCAACGTCCTGCTGATCGGCCTCGACTCGCGCTACGCGATGAACGGCGACCCGCTGCCTGACAGCGTCGTGCACGACGAACTGCACGCCGGCTCCGCCTCCGACCTGCTCGGCGGGGAGAACGCCAACAGCGAGATCATCCTGCACATCCCGGCCGGCAACGGGACCCCGACCGCCGTGTCGATACCCCGGGACGACTGGGTGGACGCGCAGGACGGCGACGGCAACTCGATGGGCACGATGAAGGTGAAGGAGGCGTACGGCAACGCCTACGCCTTCGCGACCGACAAGGCCGCGGCGTCCGGCACCCACGACACCCACGCGCTGGCGAAGATCGGCCACGCGGCCGGCGTCAAGGCGCAGATCGCCACCCTGGAGAACCTGCTCGACATCCCCATCGACCACTTCGCCGAGGTGAACCTGATGGGCTTCTACGACGTCGCCGGCGATGTCGGCCCGGTCCAGGTCTGCCTGAAGAAGGCCAGGAAGGAAGAGAACTCCGGCGCGGACTTCCCCGCCGGCGTGTTCACCCTCCAGACCCAGACCCAGGCGCTGGCCTTCGTCCGCGAGCGCGAGGACCTGCCCAACGGCGACCTGGACCGCACGCACCGCCAGCAGGCCTACATCACCGCGGTGCTGAAGAAGCTCAAGGACGAGGGCCTGCTCAGCGACGTGTCGAAGATGGACAGCCTGATCGGCACCGCCGAGAAGGACGTGATCATCGACAGCGGCTGGGACCTGCTGGACTTCGCCGGCAACGCCTCCAGCCTGTCCGACGGCGGCACCTCGTTCCGCACCGCGCCGATCGTCACCGACTCGCAGTGGAAGTGGATCGGCAAGAACCACGAGGTCGGCAACCAGATCGACATCCCCACGGTGCGGGCCTTCGTGCAGAACGCCTTCGCCGGCAGCGACGCCACCACCCCGGCTCCGTCGACGCCGTCCAGCTCGACGCCGGCCCCGGCGCCCACCTCCAGCGCGACCAGCACCGCGCCCGCGCGCGTCACCGGCACGGCCAAGGTCATCAACGCCTCGGGGGCGAACGGCGCCGCGGCCAAGGAAGCCACGGCCCTGACCGGGCTCGGCCTGACCGCCACCGTCGACGGCAACATCCGCCCCTACCACCAGCACACGACGGTGCTCTACGGGACCGGCGCGAGTACCGCCGCCCAGGCCGTCGCCGCGCAGCTCGGCGGCGTGACCCCGACGGCCGACAACTCGGTGAAGGCCGGCTCGGTCGAGGTCGTCATCGGCATGGACAAGGGCGACGCGATCGTGGCCGGGACGCTGGCGACGGCGCCGAGTTCGACGGGCTCGACGGGCTCGACCGGCTCGACCGGCTCGACGGCGAGCAGTTCCGCGCCGACGGGTTCGCCGACGACCAGCGGTTCCGGCAACGGTGAGAACGGCGGGACCATCGCCGGCGACGGCCCTGATTCGGTGAATGGGATTCCTTGCATCAACTGACCCTGGCTCAGTCCGGCATGGCGATCCGGCGCACCACGATGACGTTCTCCGTAACCGGCGCCTTCTGACCCTGCGGCCCGGTGGCCGTCCGCTGGGGCGCGTCGCACCGTTCGACGCGCCATCCCTCGCCGAGCTCCAGCGAGGCCAGCACCTCGTCCGGGGCGGGGAAGCGCACATCCTGCCCCGCCTGCCAAGACCAGGGCGCGACCGAAGCGTGCTCCACCACGATCAGCAGCCCGCCCGGCGCCACCGCCCGGGCGGCGCGGCGAAGCACCTCGGTGCGCGGGATCTCGATCGGGGTGTGGAAGTAGGTCGCGCAGATCAGGTCGAAGTCGCCGGCGGGGAAGGTCTGGGCCAGGTCGTGGCGGACGGGGTGGACCCGGTGGGCGACGCTGACCGCCCAGGCGCCCTCGGCGACCCGGTCCAGGGCGGTCTGGGAGACGTCGACGGCGGTGACGTCCCAGCCGAGGCCGGCGAGCCAGATCGCGTCGCCGCCGTGGCCGCACCCCAGGTCCAGCGCGGTCCCCGGGGTCGGCGCGAAGGCCGCGACGAGGTCCTTCAGCGCGACGTTCGGCTTGGTGCCCCAGTGGGGATCGAAGCGGGAGTAGTGCTTCTCCCAGAAGGTGGCGGATTCGGTCTCGAAGTCGCTGTGCACGGGAAGTCCTCTTCGCAGTCTCGGCATGGCACTACCGACCTTGCGACGCCCTCTGCCGGACTTGCAATCTCTCATGCCAATTCAGCAACCTGCCCCCATGCCGAACGCGAAGCAGCATGTCCTGGACGCCGTCGGACCCCGCCTGCGCGAGCTGCGCCGCCGCCGCGGGCTGACCCTGGCCGACCTGGCCGAGCGCACGGGCATCAGCGAGAGCACGCTGTCCCGGCTGGAGGGCGGCGGCCGCAAACCGACTCTGGAGCTCCTGCTCCCGCTCGCGGAGGTCTACGCCGTCCCGCTCGACGAACTCGTCGGCGCGCCGCACACCGGCGACCCGCGCATCCATCCGCGTCCGGTGACCCGGCACGGGATGACCCACATCCCGCTGAGCCACCCCGGCGGGGTCCAGGCCCACAAGCTCCTCATCCCGCCCCGCCCCGATGCCGAGCCGGACCTGAAGACCCACGAGGGATTCGAATGGCTCTACGTCATCAGCGGCCGGCTGCGCCTCCTACTCGGCGACCAGGATCTGGTGCTCAAGCCGGGCGAGGCCGCCGAGTTCGACACCCGGGTCCCGCACTGGCTCGGCGCCGACGGCGACCGGACCGTCGAGCTCCTGATCCTGTTCGGGAAGCAGGGCGAGCGCGCGCATCTCAAGGTGCGTACGGCCTGATCACAGCACACCTCAACGCAGCGGCTCCGGCGTCGTCACGGTCACATCGGCTCGCCAAAAGCAGTACATCCGAAGCTTGATACAGCTTGTGTTCCAGCACGACACGCAGGAGTTCCCATGACTCGGCTGTTGCTCAACCGGGAGCTGATCCCCGGACGCGGCACGGTGGTGCTGCTGCGCGAAGCCATCGGGTTCTGATGCACCGGAGTCCCGATCTGCCGAGGTCCCGATCCACCAGGATCCCGATCCACCGAAAACCCGTCGCCTACCTGCTCACCGCCCGGATGTGCGCACGCTCGCCCTGCCGCCCGATGAGGCTCAGGTACTCAACGGGCCCGGCCTCCGTGGCCCCGAACCAGTGCGGGGTCCGCGTGTCGAACTCCGCGGCCTCCCCCGCCTTGAGCAGCAGATCGTGCTCGCCGAGCACCAGCCGGAGCGTCCCGTTCAGCACGTAGACCCAGTCGAAGCCCTCGTGGGTGCGCAGGTCGGGGGCGTCGTCGTCGCGGCCGGCCGGCAGCACGAACTTGTACGCCTGGATCCCGCCGGGCCTGCGGGTCAGCGGCAGGACCACCGAGCCGTCGCCGCAGGAGATGGGACGCAGGTGCAGGCGCGGGTCGCCGGTCGGCGGCGCGTCGACGAGCTCGTCGAGGGTGACGCCGTGCGCGCGGGCCAGCGGGAGCAGCTGCTCCAGGGTCGGGCGGCGCAGTCCCGCTTCGAGCCGGGACAGGGTGCTGGCCGAGATGCCGGTCTTCTTCGCCAGGTCGGTGAGGGTGATGTCGCTGCGCTGGCGGAGCCGTTTCAGCCTCGGTCCGACGGCGTCCAGGGTGCGGTCGATCTCCTCGTGGGCTTCCAGATCTTCCTGGGCTTCCAGATCTTCCTGAGCGTCCAGGTCTTCCGGGGTGTCGTGCTCTTCGCGCTGTTCGCGGACGTGCTCCATGCCGCCATTTTGCCATTTGGCAACAAGGTTTGCGTTTCCGCCGCGCGGTTCGCACTCTGGCGGCGTACCGCTCGCGAAAGGGAACCCATGCCGACCCAGCAGTCATCGCCCCCACAGGCTCTCGACACCGCCGTCCACGACCCCCGGCAGCGCCGCACGATCCTGGCCGCCGTCTGCACAGCGCTCATGGCGGTCATCGCCTCGGTCTCCGGGCTGAGCGTCGCGCAGCCGGAGCTGTCCGCGTCCTTCGGCGCCTCGCAGTCCGAGGTCTTGTGGATCATCAACATCTACACCCTCACCCTGGCCGCGCTGCTGCTGCCGCTCGGCGCGCTCGGCGACCGGCTGGGCCGTCGGCCGATGCTGCTGGCCGGCCTGCTCGCCTTCGGCGTCGCCAGCGCCGCGGCCGGTCTGGCCGGCTCGCCGGAGGTCATGCTCGGCGCCCGCTTCCTGAGCGGCGTCGGCGCGGCGATGATCATGCCGGTCACGCTCGCCGTCATCACCTCGACCTTCCCGGAGCAGGAGCGCGCCAAGGCGATCGGCGTCTGGACCGGCGTCGCCGGCGGCGGGGGCATCCTCGGCATGTTCCTGTCCGCGGCCCTGGTCGACCTCGCCAGCTGGCGGTGGCTGTTCGTGCTGCCGGTCGTGCTGGTCGCGGTGGCCGGCGCGCTGACGCTGCGGTCGATCCCGAACTCCCGCCAGAGCTCGGCGCACCGCTTCGACACGGTCGGCGCGCTGACCTCGATGGTCGCCGTGGTCGGGCTCGTGTACTTCCTGCACCAGGGCCCGGACAGCGGCTGGACCGCGCCCGCGACGCTGGTAAGCGCGCTGGTCGGGGTCGTCGGCGGTGCCGCGTTCGTGGTCTGGGAACTGCGGAGCGCGGCTCCCCTGCTCGACGTCCGCCTGTTCCGCCGGCGCGGACTGGCCGGCGGCTCGGTGTCGCTGCTGGCCACCTTCGGGGTGCAGGCGGGCATCTTCGTGGTACTCTTCCCCTTCTTCCAGGCCGTCCTGGGCTGGTCGGGGCTGCGCTCCACGCTGGCGATGATGCCGATGGCCCTGCTGATGATGGCCGCCTCCGGCCTCGCGCCCCGCCTGGCCCCGCGGATCGGCGGCCGCGCGACCATGGCCGCGGGCATCCTGGTGGGCGGCGGGGGCCTGGCCCTCATGGCCGCCCTGGTGTCGGTCGGCGGCGGCTACCTGTCGATCCTGCCCGGCATGCTCGCGATGGGCCTGGGCATGGGCCTGACGATGACCCCGGCGACCGAGGCCATCACCAGCTCCCTGCCGCGCGAGAGCCAGGGCGTCGGCTCCGCGCTCAACGACGTCACCCGCGAATTCGGGACGGCACTCGGCGTCGCCCTGCTCGGCGCGCTGGTCACCGACGGCTACCAGAGCGCCATCGGCCCCCGCCTCCACGCGGTTCCGGCGCACATCGCGGACACCGCACGCCAAGGCATCGCCAACGCCCTCGCCACCGCGCACGAAGCCGGCCCGCAAGCACAAGCGCTGACTCTCGCGGCCCGCGAGTCCTTCGTCAGCGGTTGGCAGAACGCGATGTGGGCCGGCGCGGCCGTGATGGGGATCGTGTTCCTGGTCATCGCGGTGCCGGGTTCGCGGCGGCGGTCCCGTATCAGAGCACGGTGAGCCGATCCACCACCAACTCCACCCTGCGCTCGACGTCCTCCGGCAGCAGCCGTCCGGCCCGGGTCAGGGTCACCAGACCGTGCAGCGCCGCCCAGAAGACCTCGGTGAACAGTCCCGGTTCGACGCCTTCCCCGGCGACCTCGCCGAGGCTTTCCAGCAGGGCGGCGAAGGCGTCCTTGAGCGGCGCCGGGGTCTCCTCGCTGGCGTAGGTCAGGCCGCCGTCGAGCTGGAACAGGGCGTCGTAGACCGCCGGGTTGCGTTCGGCGAAATCGAGATAGGCATAGGCCAGGGCGGTCACCCGGGCGCGCGGGCCGTCCACGGCGGCGGTCGCGGCGCGGATCGCCACGGCCATCTCGGTGGCCCCCTCGAGGGCGACGGCGCCGATGATCTCGCGCTTGCCCCGAAAGTGGCTGTAGAGGACCGGCTGGCTGTACTCGATGCGCTCGGCGAGCTGGCGGGTGGTGACCGCGTCCCAGCCCTGTTTTTCAGCGAGCTCGCGGGCTGTCGCGACGATGAGGCGTTCGCGCTGCGCCCGCTCGCGCTGCTTGCGTTCCTGGACCGACATGCCTCGATTCTAGCACCGCTAGACAATCGAGCAGCAGCAGTACTAGCGTTGCCTCATCAGCTAGCAACGCTAGATCCGGGGAGGATCCCATGTTCCACGCACTCGAGGTGTTCACGACCGTGGCCGTCGGCCTGATGGTGGGGGTGGAGTTCGCCGTCGCCGTCATCTTCAAGCGGATCCTCGACGCGCTGCCCGGCAACGCCGGCCAACTCGGCCACGCCCACGGGGGCCGGATGCTCGGCGCGGTGATGCCGTTCTGGTACATCGGCTCGGTCGTGCTCGTCGGGATCTGGGCCGCGGGCCACTGGCACCACCACGGCACCGGCCTGGTCGTCGCCGCCGGCGTGCTGCTGATCGTCAGCGTGATCATGTCGATCCTGCTGCTCGTCCCGATCAACAACCGGAACAAGACCTGGACGCCCGAGAACCGCCCCGCGGACTGGCAGCAGCAGTTGGACCGCTGGAACCGCTTCCACTACGTCCGCGTCGCCGACATCGTCGTCGCCTTCACCCTGCTGGTCGCCGCCCTGGTCTGAGCCGACGCGGACCCCGCCGGCCCGGGCCGACATCACCGAATCAACCCACGAACAACAGATCAGCCCACAAACTAAGGAGTCACCGATGACCGTGTACCTGAACCACACCATCGTCCCCGCCCGCGACCCGCAGGTCTCCGCGCATTTCCTGGCCGGGATCCTGGGCCTGGGCGTCAGCCCCCGGGTGGCGCACTTCACCCCGGTCACGCTGGGCAACGAAGTCAGCCTGGATTACGACCAGATGGAGGACTTCGAGCCACACCACTACGCGTTCATGGTCAGCGACGAGGAGTTCGACGCCGCGCTCGCCCGCATACAAAGCGGCGGGGTCACCCACTACGGCGACCCCCAATGCCGAGAGATCGGGCAGATCTACCGCAGCAAGCACATCGCGGGCCGCAGAGGCGTCTACTTCCGCGACCCCGACGGGCACCTCATGGAGATCCTCACCCCGGGTGCCACCGAGTCGTAAGGCCATGCAGGTCAAACACAAGACGACCTTGTAGGGCGCGTGGGGCAGGAAACGTAGTTCGAGTAGTCGTACCCTGAGCTGGGGCGTAGTGCCCGAGTCGGCGGCTCAGCGCCTGATTCGGACAGGCATCGGTCACGACCGTGGAACTGCTATGCAACACGTAGCTCCGTGGCGTGGCCTCGGCCGCGGGGTGCGGAGGCTCTGGCGCTCAATGCGGCGGCGGGCGGAGCAGGTCCTCGATTCAGTTCCCAGGCCGTGATCGTTGGGGAGGCTCCGTGGAACGCCCGCCTTCGCTGTCATGTTGGGCGTGCGGCCGGTTCACAGCCGCGACCGGCAACCCTCGGCCATCGGCTCACTGCGGGAAGCGGCAGCCGTGCTTGCCGGTACGTCCGGAACCACCATCCTGGCTTGAGGGCACCACGACGCGACGCCCGCCACCTGGCTGTACCGGGTGACGGGCGCGGCGTTCGCAGCAGGCGTGCTCAATCTCGCGGGACGATGACGACGGGGCAGTCCGCGTGCTGCACCAGGGCGTGCGCGACGGGGCCGATCCGCATGCCGTGCCGGCCGTCGCCGTGACGGCGGGCTCCGGCGACGATCAGGTCGGCGTGGCTGGTGGCGGCGATCAGCTCGGCGGCGGGGTTGCCCTCGGCGACCCGGTGGCTGACGCGGACGTCGGAGTACTTGCCGTGCCAGGTGTGCACGACGGCTTCCAGGGCGGCGTCGAGGTCGACCCTGGCCTGGGCGGCCGCACTTTGGATCTCGGCGGCTTCGTCGGCGTATTCGGTGACCCAGGACATGTCCCAGACGGTGACGGCCTCCAGGCGGGCGCCACGGCGGGCGGCTTCGTTGAAGGCGAAGTCCAGCAGGTCGTCGGCGGGGTCGTCGAGGTCCACGGCGACGAGGACGGCGTCGTGCGGATCGCGGTGCGGGCCACGCACCACCATGGTGGGAACGCAAGAGGCGGTGAGCGCGCGCATGGACACCGAGCCGAGCAGCAGGCCGGCGAAGCCGCCGCGGCCGCGGTTTCCGACGACGAGCAGGTCGGCGCCGCGGGCCGCAGTGGCCAAGGCCTCGGCGGCGCCGCCTGGTCCAGTCTTGGCTTCGACGTGCATGCCGGGGAAGAGGGAGCGCGCCGCCGCCGCCCCGTGCTCGGCGATCTTCTCGGCCGTCTGCTGGATAGCGAGCTCGACGCTGCCCGGGATGTAGGTCATCGGGGTCGTCGGGGGTATCCAGTCGAAGGCGTGGACGACGGTGAGCGAAGCGCCGCGCCAGGCGGCTTCACGCGCGGCGAGGATGAGGGCGCGTTCGCTGTGCGGCGTCTGGTCGTAGCCGACGACGACGGTGGACTTCATGACTCCTCCAAGAGTGACCAAGGTCTGTGGTTCCTCCGCTCTACGATCTCGCCGCGGACGTACCGGGATCAGAGCACGAGGACCTGCGAAAGCCCGGGTCCGAAGGCAGGTTCGGGCCCGGGCCGAAGGGCCCGGTTCAAAGCCGTCGGCGAAGGTGATCCGGGAGTCGATCCCGAGCTGCGTGTTGCCCACCCGTGGCGGTCAGGACCACGTCCATTCACGGATCTCGGGGAGATCCTCGCCGTGCTCGACGATCCAGACGCGGTGCCGCGCGCGGACGTCAACCATGAGCCGGAAGTACTCGTCGGCGAGCTGTTCCCGCGCCTGATCCGAGCTGGCTTGCTCGCGCTCAGCCTCGATCTCGGTCAGGCGCTGCCGGACATCGCTCAGCATCTCCTGGTGGCGGTTCCAGGCATACGCGTACGCCTCCTGCGGGCCCTCCAGGTGATCGAGCACATGCCCGAACCTGGACCGGACCGCATCGACGACATGGCCCAGCGAACTCTTGACGACACCGCCTCCCTGAACTCCGGCCCCGTATCACCCCGGCGAGGTGCGTTCACCGCGGGATACGGCCTCTCGCATTCAGCATCGCGGCGCGGTGCCTGGTGGATCAGGGCCGAACGACACGTGCTTGCCGGAGCTATCAGCGGATCCTGATGTGGTGGTGCCACGGCCCCGAGGCGTGCAGGGCTTTCGCCTCTGACGCGCACGCCGGATGTGTATGACCGTTGTGCCGAAGACACAAAGAATCTCGCCGGTCGGCGCTAGTCGACGCCCGGCCTGCCGTGGATGGAGCACTTTCATGAAGGCCTTGGTCATCGTCACGGTCGCCGTCGTCCTGCTGGCCCTGTTGGGGCTGGCCATGGCCCTGAAGATCGTCAGGCAGTACGAGCGCGGCGTGCTGTTCCGGTTCGGCCGGCTGAAGGGGACGAGGGAGCCGGGGCTGCGGGTCATCATCCCGTTCGTGGACGTCCTGCACCGGGTCTCCCTGCGCATCGTCACCATGCCGATCCAGTCCCAGGGCATCATCACCCGGGACAACGTCAGCGTGGACGTTTCGGCCGTGGCCTACTTCAGGGTCGTGGACGCGGTGAAGTCGGTCGTGGCGATCGAGAACGTGCACGCGGCGATCGACCAGATAGCCCAGACCACCCTGCGCAAGGTCGTCGGGCAGCACACCTTGGACCAGACTCTGTCGGAGACCGATCAGATCAACGTGGACATCCGCCAGATCCTGGACGTCAGCACCGCCGAGTGGGGCGTGGAGGTCACTCTCGTGGAGCTCAAGGACATCCAGCTGCCGGAGAGCATGAAGCGGGCGATGGCCAAGCAGGCCGAGGCCGAGCGGGAGAAGCGGGCGAAGATCATCAACGCCGAGGGCGAATCCCTCGCGGCCGCCGCGCTCGGGGAGGCCTCCGACGTCATGATGGCCCACCCGCTGGCCCTCCAACTGCGCAACCTACAAAGCCTGGTCGAGATCGGCGTGGATAAGAACAGCACCGTCGTCTTCCCCGCCCCGCTGATGACCACCATCGCCGAACTCGGCACCTTCCTCGCCCGCGAGACCGCCGCCGCCGGCCCCGCGCCGGCTCTGGTGCCGAGCCCCCGTGCGGCTGACACCACGGACGCTCTCACCACCGCCGCCGGGTAAGCGAAGCCCGGCGGAAGCCTGAAGGGAGTGGAGACGGAGATGGCTACCGGCGAATCCATAGAAGACGCTCCTCACGGCAGCGCTCCTGGCCGACGGCGCATCTATCTCGGCACGGCGCCGGTGTCTGGGTCTGGGTCTGGGTCTGGGTCTGGGTCTGGGTCTGGGTCTGGGTCAGCAAGACCTACGCGATGCCGGCCGAGGGGCAGCACCGCCGGGCCCGCGGCGCCGACGTCGGCATCGGCCTCGTCGAGCCACACGGACGGCGCCTGACCATGGTCATGGCCGACGGCCTGGAGGTGGTGCCGCGCCGCACGATGACGCACCGAAGCGCCACGGTCGAGGAGATGGACTTGGATCCGCTGTTGGCACACGCCCCTGCAGGCGGCACTCATCGGCGAACTCGCCCACACCGACATGCCCGGATGCCGGAACGCCAAGCGCTGGCAAGACGTCCAGGAGATCCTGGCCGCTGATATCGACGTGGTCACGACGCTGAACATCCGGCACTTGGAGTCCCTCGCGGACGTCGTATGGCCCGATCACCGGGATCCGGGCAGCAGGAGCGCCTGCTGGCCCGAGTGTGCGCACCAACCTCGCGGCTCAGGCCACGCGCCGCAGCCCGGCCGAACAGGCGCCGCGGATCAGCACCGCGGCGGTCGGAGCCAAGGTGGAGTTCGAGGCCCGCGACGCCGGCGGCGCGGCCGGAAGCCGACAGCACGCTACCGCTCACCCGCGCCCTGATCGAGGCCGTGGGCGGTATGCTCCGCAGCGCGCAATCCCAGGACGGAGACTTGACCGCCACCGTGGTACTTCCGTCCGCGGTTCCAACGCTGTCTGCCAAGCGATCTGAAACGCCGACCGGATCCAGGTTCACCGTGTCCCGAACGCCCCGACGTCGTGAGTCGCGATCAGTGACCTCGATGCATGCCAGGGCCCTGCCTGCGCGGTGCGCCACCGCCACCGTGGCACCGGCGGTGGCGCCGTCAGTGCCGTCAATAAAGCGGGTGCGAAAGGAACGCCGATGGCTTCACTGATTCCGATCTTCCTGGTCCTGTTGCTCGCCGCGACGTCGGTGTGGGGTGTACCAGGACGCCTCGGCCCACGTGGGGCGTGGTACCCCCGTCCGCTTCACCGCCGACTCCTTTGAAGTGAGCACGCCGATCGTGTGGGCGGTGGGGTGTCTGGTCCTGTGGGTGATCTTCATGCCCCTCTACCTCACGCGCCGGCAGCAAGTCGGCTGACCCGCGCTGGGCCGACACGAGGATGTCGGGATGTGCCTCGGCTACCCGGGCGACGGACTCGACGGCCTTCTCCAGGCCTCCGCCCGGCGACACCAGGCCGAACGTACTGGAAGTCGTCCAGGTGTCAGGCGAACGCGGTCTTCAGCGCCGCCCAGGCCACCTTCGGGTCCAGCATGCCCCGGTACATCGCCGGGATCTCCTTGTCCACGCCGAAGTGCCGATAGACGGCCGTCATCGCAGCGCGCACCGAATACTCGACGGTGAACACGACTCCTTCGGGGATCTCGACGAACTGTCCCAGGAAGGCGAAGTTCTGCGCGCCGTTCGGGACCACCTTGGGCCGGTCGGCGACGACCCGGCGCTGGAACTGCGCGTCGATGTACGGCATCTGGACCGTGGTGACCTTGGTGGTGGCGCGCACGTGGTCGGCGATGTCGTCGAAGCCCAGCTGGCCCAGCAACTCGTCCAGGACCTCGGCACCGGTGCAGGTGTCCATCGGCTTGGCCACGTAGTCGCCGTCCACACCGCCGAACAGCGCGTAGCCCCAGATCGTATAGGTGTCCGGGTCCTGGTTACGGAAGTGAGGCTGTGCCGGGACCACAATCGACAGCAACCACTTGGAGTCCTTGAACGTCATCAGCCCGCCTGTGCCGGGCTCGTTGCCGCTGTACTCAGCAATGCGGTCGATCAAGGTGCGGTCGGACATCGTGAGGGTAAAAGACTCCCACTTGGACTCCTCGATCGTCCCGCAGAACGCGACCGGCCGGCCGAAATCGGGGGCCTTCTTCGCCAGCGCCTCCCACAGCCGCCAGGATCCGTCGCGCCTTTCGCGAATCAGCTCCGGCACGGTGGTGCGGTCGCCGTAGGTCGCATCGGCGGTCATCGACCCGATGGTGAAGAACGCGTAGTCCTCCGGCCCCAGCTCGATCGTTTCCTCTCGGCCGTCACGCTCAACGTGGAGCGCGGTGACGCGGCGCGCCGTGGCGTCGGCGAAGTCCGCGTCGAGGACGGTGACGCCGTGCTCGAAGGTGACGCCGCGGGCTTCCAGCCAGGCCTGGATCGGCGCGACGATGGAGTCGTACTGGTTGTAGCGGGTCCGCCGGACGCCGGCCAGGGTGTGGATGCGGTCGAACTCCTGGATGAAGGCCAGGAAGTAGCGCTTGAGCTCGATCGCCGAGTGCCAGTTCTGGAACGCGAATGTGGTGCGCCACATCGCCCAGAAGTTGGTGTCGAAGAACCTGGGCTGGAAGAAGTCCTCGATGCGCTTGGCACCGATGAGCTTCTCTGGCAGCGCCAGCAGCCGGGTCAGGTCCGCCCGGTCGCGGGCGGTCAGGCCGAGGTCGGTGGCGTCGATGATGGAGTGGTCGGCGGCTATCAGACGGGCCTTGGAGTCCGAGGGGTGCTCGGCGTTGAAGGCGTGCATGTCCTCGCGGATGGTGACGTCCGGGTCATCCAGGGTCGGGATGGATTCCAGGAGGTTCCACAGGCAGACGTAGTGCTCGTCTTCCAGCATGCGGCCGCCGCGGGTGACGTAGCCGCCATCCGCGGTCGGCGCGTGCGCGCCGTCCAGCGACCCGCCGAGCAGCGGAAGCTGCTCGAGGATGTGGATGTTCTCCCCCGGCATTCCAGCGTCGCGGATCAGGAAGACCGCGGCGGACAGCGAAGCGATCCCGCCTCCGACCAGGTGGATCTGAGAGTTCGGACGTGCGGTCATAAACGGTCCTCCGGATCTGTTCGGACCGCCGCGTGTCAGGAATGAAGATCCGCGGCGGTGTCCTTGAACGCTAGATCGGCGAACAGCACGCGGTTCAGAGGCGGAGGACCGATCATGGCGGAACCTGAAGGCCCGGGCGGACCAGGGCCATTGGGCCCACCCTCCTTCGGGAGGATCGGCGGCCGCCGGAGCACGCGCCTGGTCAGCTCTGGTCCGAAACACCATGATCCGGGGATCTTCGGGGAACTCCTTGCAACCCGAGAGGGCGCCTTCGGTCAGCGCCTGCGCACCGCCGGGCTGCTCGGATCGATGGGCACGATCGGGGACTGCTTCGACAATTCGATGGTCGAGTCCTTCTTCAGCACCCTGCAACCGGAACTGCTCGACCGGCAGGCCCGGGCCACCCGCCAGGAACTCGCCAACGCGATCTTCGAGTACATCGAAGCCCGGTACAACCCACACCGCCGACACTCCACCATCGGAATGCTCAGCCCCGTACAGTTCGAACAAGCACACCTCGCTCACGCCATCGCGGCGTGAGCCACCGCAACCGTCCGGAAACCGGGGCAAGCTCAGTGAGGCGGCGGTGCATGGGCGGTACGGTCAGTGCGCCCACCATGCCGTCGGCGCCGTAGATGCCGAACATCAGACCGATCTGAGCCGGGGCGGCGCCGTGGCCGACCCCGTACGCTACAACCGGCCCGCTGGCCATGGGGCGCGCTCAGTTCGACGGCAAGGCGACCGACTGGTTCCACGGCGCACGGTCGAATGCGGAGGTGTTCAACCAGGTGCTGAACGCCGCGCAGATCAATGCGATCCCGGTGGCTCACTGATACACAGCCGGCGGCGGAGTGGGCACCGGCCCGAGCCGGTCGCCGATCCAGCGGGTGTAGATCGTCGTCCAGGTGCCGTTCGCCTTCATCTGCTCGAGCACGGCGTTGACGAAGCGGATGAAGTCGCCCTTGTTCTTCGGGAAGCCCAGGCCATGGCGTTCGTAAGTAAAGCGGGGGCCGACGATCTTTGTGTACGGGTCCTGAGACTGGATGCCGAGCAGGATCAGGTCCGTGGTGGAGATCGCGTCGATCTGGCCCTGCTGGAGCATCACCAGGCAGTCGGCCCAGTTGACCGCGCTGATCGGGATCACCCGGTACTTCGGGTCGGCGAGGGTCTGGATCGAGGTGGTGCCGGCCGCCGCGCAGACCTTCTTGCCGGTGAGGTCGCCGATGCCCTGGACCATCGAGGCCTGATTCACCAGCACACGCTGGCCGGCGTCGAAGTAGTCGGCGCTGAAGTCGGCCTGCTGCGCACGCTGGCAGTCGACGGTCAGGATGTCGGCGAGCAGGTCGACCGAGCCCTGTTGCAGCGCCGTCAACCGCTCGGCCTTGGTCAGCACCTTGTAGCGCACATGGCCCGGCGCTCCGAAGATCGACGTGGCGACCTGCTGGACGAAGTCGATGTCGAAGCCGACCAGCGGCGGGGCCGAGGGGTCGGCGGAGGGATTACGGTAGCCGAACAGGTAGCTGTCCTCATCGACGCCTGCGATCAGGTAGCCGCGCTGCTGGATCTTCGCCATCGTCGAGCCCGCCGGCATGGCGCCCGCGGCGGGCAACGGGCCCGTAGGACGCAGGGACGCGTCGCAGCCGGTCAGGGGCGGCGCCGGACTTTCGGTCATGGTCATGACGCCGTCGGGGATCGGGACGTCGGCCGGCGAGGCGGCACTGGCGGTGGCACCGGCACCGGCACCGGCACCGGCAGAAGTCGTCGGTGTTCCCGACCCGCAAGCCGCAACGCCGAGCGCCAGGCTCATCACCATCGCGGCGAGCGAAAGCCGCAATGGGGTCCGTCCCGTGTACCATGATCGACCCGGCTTTCTCATGCCCCTCACCGGTACTCCCTCAGCCGCTGATCCATGCCGAACGCACCCGTCGCGAAGGCGACCACTATCAAGGCCGCGGTCCCCGTCGCCAGCCCGCGCAGGTCCGATCCGGCCGTGTCGATCGCGGCGCGGTAGTCGGCCTCCTGCACGGCGATCGCTCCTTGCACATCGCCGTCAACACGCATGAACAACGTCCCGGTGCCCGGCTGCGCCCCTGTCGCCTGCGCGAGCGCCCGGACGTTCGCCGTGTTGTCTGCCTGCGGGCTGCTCGCTGCCTGCGCCAAGGCGCCGTGCGCGGCCTTCCAGTCCCGGTAGCCGGCTGTGGCGTCGGTGATGCCAGGGCCCTGGTCCGCGGCGAGCAGCGAGCCCAGCCGGGCGCCGACCGTCTGGTAGTCGCCCTCGTACGAGCCGACGTCCTCGCCGCGTGCGGCAAGGCTGAGCAGTTCGTCGCCGTGCGCCTGGAGCACGGCCAGATCGGTCGTGACCAGCGCGTTCGCCGACTGCCGATGCGTTCGGGCCGCGGCGGTGGCGCTGGTCGCGGCCGTCGAGACCGCCGTGGCCCAGATCGTGACGATGCCGACCAGCACGGTCGTCGCCACGAGCCCGAGGTTGAACCTGCGCCGGGTACGCCGCGCCACGAACAGCTGCGCTGGGACGAGGACGGCAAACGTGACTGCCGCGACGGCGAGCACGGTTTCGGGTCCGCGTACCGCAGCCGCGTCGGCCGCCAAGCGATCGTCCTCTATCCGGTGGACGGTCTGCGCGCCGGGCAGTAGATCGGTCCGCATCAAGGCGGAGGCCTCACGCAGGTACGCCGCGCCGACCGGCAGATCTTGGCGGGCGTCAGCCTGTGCGGTGCCGACGAGACCGGTGTAGACCGGGACGTCGGCGAGCAGGCGGCTCACTGCTGAGCGCAGGGTCGGCGGCGTATTTGACGGCGACGCACCAGAGGATTGCGATGCGCCAGCTGGCGGTGCTTCAGCGGACGTTGCAGTAGCCTGCGAGGCGCCGGCCTGGCCCCCGATCGCCGCCAGCCCGCTCGACACCTCGCGGATGTCCTGGTCGTATCGCTGAACGCCGCTGGCCTGCACCTGCGATCCGGACAGGAACACCATGGCGGCCGTCGCGTCGGCGTCGGACAGCGCGCGGTACACGTTCTCGGCGGCGACGGCCAACGGCTCGGCCGTCGTCCCGGCGTGGCCGATCGCGTCGGCGGCGGCGGCCGTCCCGAGATAAGTCGTCGTGCCGAGCGCCACGACGACCACCGCGACAGCCGCCGCGTACCAGCGCAACCCGGAGCGGGTACCCAGGCGCATCAGGCGAGTTCCGAACCCTGTGTCTCGGGCAGCCCGACGAGAGCCACGACCGCCAGCGCGTAGCCGACAGTGCCGTAGACCAGAGCGCCGCCGAGACCCCCGCTCCCGGCGGCGAATCCCACGGCGGTCGGGAAGAACGCGCCGACCGCACGGCCGACGTTGTACGTGAAGCTTTGGCCGGTACCGCGGATCGTCCGCGGATACAGCTCGGCGAGGTAGGCGCCGAACCCGCTGAAGATGGCCGAGAAACAGAACCCGAGCGGGAAGCCGAGGATCAGCAGCACGTGGTTCGCGCTCGTCGGGATGTGGATGTAGCTGTAGAGGATGGTGCCGCTGAGCACGCCGAACAGCCCGATGGCCCTGCGCCGCCCGATCAGGTCGGTCAGGTAGCCGCCGCACAGGTAGCCGAGGAAGGCACCGGCGATCAGCAGGCTGAGATAGGAGCCGGTGCCGACGACGGTCAGGTGCCGCTCGGTCTTGAGGTAGGTGGGCAGCCAGGTCGCGATCGTGTAGTAGCCACCTTGCACGCCGGTCGACATGAGCGTGGCGAACAGGGTGATGCGACCGCTGCGGCCCTCGAATATGCGCCAGAACGGAACGCGTGCCGCGGGCTCGGTCTTGCCCACCGGCGCGTCGACCACGTGGCGGCGGATGTAGAGCAGCGTCAGGCCCGGCAGCGCGCCGGTCCAGAACACGACGCGCCAGGACAGGCCGTGGCCCAGGTGGTCCAGCGAGAGCGTGGCCACGACCACGGCGACGGCCCAGCCGACCGCCCAGGAGGCCTGGACGAAGGCGACAGTGCGGCCCCGATACCGGGCCGAGGCGTATTCGGCCACGAGGACGGCTCCGGCTGCCCACTCCCCACCGAATCCGAGCCCTTGCAAAGCCCGGAAGGTCAGCAGCATCGGATAGCTGGAGGCGAATCCGCACAGCGCGGTGAACAGCGCGTACGTACCGACGGTGATCATCAGGGTTCGAGTACGGCCGATCCGGTCGATCAGCATCCCGGCCAGGATTCCGCCTATCGCCGAGACCACGAGCGTGACGGTGGTCAGCAGGCCGGACTGACCCTTGGTCAGGTGGAAGTACGCGGCGATCGCGGTCAGGCTCAGCGGCAGCACTTGGAAGTCGTAGGCGTCCAGGGCGTAGCCGCCGAACGCCCCGACGAAAGCGCGACGGCCGGGGACCGGCAGGGACCGGTACCAGGCGAACGGTCCATCCTCGGCTTCGCGGACGGTGGATGGTGCGGTGGGAAGTGCGGTCATGGAGCACCTCGTTGGCGGGAGGAGTCGATGGTGCGTTCCTGGGCTGTGCAGCGCGGTGCTCCACAATCTAAGGATTGTTCAACAATCATGCAAGAGTTCGAGCAGACAATATTCGGGCTCGGATTCGCTGATGCACGGCTGCACGGCTGCACGACTGCACGACTGCACGACTGCACGACTGCACGACTGCACCGAATCGCCGCTCAGGCGATCCGGTACTCCAGGTCGCGGGCGTCGGTGATGAACATGTGGCCGGGCTCGTGCGTGATCGCGAACGACGGGGCGGCCCTCATGACAGTGGTCTGCGACGTGACGCCGCAGGCCCAGAACACCGGGACGTCGCCGTCGGCGAGCTCCACCGGGTTGCCGAAGTCCGGCTTGCCCAGATCGGCGATGCCCAGCGCCTCGGGCGCGCCGATGTGCACCGGCGCTCCGTGCACCGCGGGCATCAGCGCCGTGACGGCGGCAGCCACGGCGACCGAGGCAGCGGGGATCGGACGCATCGAGACGACCAGCGGCCCGCTGAAACGGCCGGCACGCGCGCACTCGCGGTTCGTGACGTACATCGGCACGGTGACGTCCTGCTCCACGTGTCGCAACGGAATCCCCGCCTCCGACAACAGGGTCTCGAAGCTGAAGCTGCACCCGATCAGGAAGCTGACGAGGTCGTTGCGCCACAGGTCGACGACGTCGCGCGGGGTCGCCACCAGCAGCCCGTTCTGCCAGACCCGGTAGCCGGGCAGGTCGGTACGCAGGTCCGCGCCGGGCGCGAGCGCCGAGGTCCAGGAGCCGGGCTCGGTGACCTCCAGCAGCGGACAGGGCTTGGGATTGCGCTGCGCGAAAAGCAGCAGATCGTAGGCGCAGTCGCGGGGCAGGCACACGAGGTTCGCCTGGGTGTGCCCGGCGGCGAGACCGCTGGTCGGGCGCCGGTCGCCGGCGCGGAAGGCGGCTCGCCAGTGTGCGGGTGACGCGTCGGTGAGCAGTGGCGGTGGGAGTGGGACGAGTGGCGTAGTCGTCATAAGGGGCAATGTAAGTATTGTTCAACAATCCGGCAAGAGATACTCGGAGCGACACCGACAACGCAGAGGCAGTAGCGGCGGCGGGAGCAACTGCGCGCGAGTGAGCGAGGCCTACCTAGCGCGCAGGCGGGCAGGCACGCGGGCGCAGGCAAGCGCACGAACAGGCGCGGCCGGGCGGGCAGGCGAACAAACGGCCCGGCGAGCGGGCAGGGGGGCGGGCAGGCGAGCGCGAAGGCAGGCAGAAGCGAAGGCGAGGTCCGCGCCCAGCACCCACGCGCCTACTTCCGCTCGTCCCGCTCCAGCACGCCGGCGTAGGCGCCGACGAGTTCGGCCTCGGCGTCGTCGAGGTAGGTGGCCAGGTTGCGTTCAGCCGCTTCGAAGTCGCTGGCGTCGAGGAGGGCCACCAGTGCACGGTTGCCGGAGAGGTAGGGCTCGTGGAAGACGCGGGGGTTCGCCATCACGTGGAAGACCAGGCGGAGCTCGGCGAGGATGCCGTCCATGAACTCGTCCACGCGCTCGCTGCCCGCCAGGGAGGCCAGTGCCTTGTGGAAGCGGATGTTCGCGGTGCCGACGGCGTCCCAGCGGCCCTCGTGTGCGGCCTGTTCGCCGTCGGAGACCGCCTGACGTGCGCGGGTCAGGGCCTCGGTGGGGTCGCCGACGGGGCGGCGGACGGCCGCGCACTCCACGATCCGGCGGACGCGGTAGATCTCGGTGACGTCGTCGGCGGTCAGGGTGCGGACGAACACGCCGCGGTTGAGTTCGTGGACCAGCAGCCGTTCGTGGGTGAGCAGGCGGAAGGCCTCACGCAGCGTGTTGCGCGACACCGCCAGCGCCGCGCCGATCGCCTCCTCGGCCAGCCGCGTTCCCGGCGGCAGCTGCCCCTCGGCGATGCGGCCGCGCAGAATGCCGGCCACGAGGTCCGCGGTGCTGGTCCGCCCGAGCAGATGCCGGTCGTTGGCGAGATCGGAGAAGGCCGTCGCTGTTATGTCGGCGGACACCGCACCCCCAGTTCGTGCTTCATCGGTCATCGGATCTCGATTCGGATCCGGTCCGGATTCGAATCGCCGGATCGTTCTACGATATCCCCGTTCACCGCACCCGGAACCGCACCCGATCACCGGGCCGCAGTTGCCCCGCGCGATCGACGTCCTCGTCGACCACGACGGCGATCACCGGATACCCGCCGGTCACCGGGTGATCGGCGAGCAGCAGCACGGGCCGGCCCGACGGCGGCACCTGCAACGCGCCGCGCACCATGCCTTCCGGCGGCAGCTCCGCGGTCTCGGTGCGCCGCAGTTCGGGGCCGTCGAGCCGCACACCGATCCGGTTGGCCTCGGCGGTGACCAGGTACGGATCGGCGCCGAGAGTCCGCAACGCGTCCGGATCGAACCAGTCGGCACGCGGACCGGGCACGAGGCGCAGCACGACGTCTCCGTCAAGCCTGCGCACAGGGGCCTGATCCACCACCGGGAAACCCGTCGTCTCGCTCCCGATCGGAAGCACCGTCCCGGCGCGGACGGGCTCCGGCCCGAGCCCGCTGAGCGTGTCGGTGCTGCGCGCCCCCAGCACGGGCGGTACCGCCACGCCGCCGCGCACGGCGAGATACGTCCGCACGCCCTCGGCCGGCGTGCCGACGACGATCACCTCGCCGGGCCGCACAGCGATCGGCCCGTTCATCCCCATAGAACGTCCGCCGACGGTCACCGGGCACGGCGCCCCGGTCAGCGCGACGATGGCGGCGCCGTCAACGCGGAGACGTAAGCCGCCGAGAGTGAGTTCGAGGCCTGCGGCGCCCTCGGCGTTGCCGACGAGACGGTTGGCGAGCTGCAGACTCCCGCGATCAGCGGCCCCCGACGCCCCGACGCCCAGCGCGGCCAGCCCGCAGCGGCCGAGGTCCTGCACCGTGGTGAGCGGGCCGGGCGCGAGGATCACCAGTTCCGACTGGGTCATTGACGAAACTCCGACTCCGCAACGAAGCGCACCCTGACCCCGGGAGCGAACATCGCGGGAGGCTGACGCGCCGAATCCCACACCGCGACATCCGTGCGCCCCAACAGGTTCCAGCCGCCAGGCGACGCCTGGGGATAGACGGCCGCGTACCGGTCCGCGATAGCGACCGAACCGGCCGGCACCCGTATCCGCGGCACCGCACGCCGCGGCAACCACAACGCGTCGTCCAGACCGGTCAGATACCCGAACCCCGGCGCGAACCCGCAGAATGCAACCGTGTAAACAGGAGCGCAGTGCCGGGCGACGACCTCTGCGACACTCAGCCCCGCCAGCCGCGCGACGTCGTCCAGATCCTCGCCGTCGTAGCGCACCGGGATCTCCAGGACGTCGGCGTCCCCCACGCCCCCGGACCCGTCAGCCTCGTCGTCCATCGCCCGCGCGACCTCCCCGATCCGCTCGGCGAGCAGCCCCGACGAGGTGAGCGCGGGATCGAAACGAACCAGCACGGTCCGCGCGGCCGGAACGAACCCCAGCGCACCGGCCGGTTTGTCGCGCATCAGGGCCCGATAAAGCCGCGCGGGCTCGGGCGCCGCCTGCGCCGCCAGGTCGAGCTCGACCAACAGCGCTCGATCCCCCGCGTTCAGAAAGCGCATCGACCCTGCCCGTCCCGCAATGATGATGGACGCGACGAGCTCACACACACCTCACTGGGTCTCGGGACGCGACTGCGACACCACGAACCCTAACTATTGTTCAACAATCCTTCAAGGTACGTCACCGGCACAACGGCCACCGATGACCGGACCGCTCTGACCGGTGTGCCGGTCCAAGCAGGGGTGCCGTTAACGGATCGCCCACCTGACCCAAATGGCAGTGATCTCGCCGTGTGGCCTGCGGCTATTCGTCGACGGTGAGGTGTTCCAGGGCTTTGACCTTGTCGGCCTGGGTGGGTTTGCTGTAGATACGGACGGTCTCGACACGGGAGTGTCCGAGAAGTTCGGCGACGGTGACGAGGCCGGCGCCGCCTCGGACGAGCGAGGTGCCGAAGGTATGGCGAAGTACATGGGCGGTGGCCGGGTCCTCGAACCGGGCCGGAGCGGTGATCGCCGTGATGATCTCGCTCGCCCCGGTGGCCGACAGTCGTCGACCCGCGCGGTTGAGAAACAGCGCCGGACCGTCGGCGCCGACCCAACTGGCCCTTGCCTCAATCCACGTCGCGAGGGCCATTCGCAGCTGCGGCTTGAGCGGCACGGTGCGCACCTTGGCGCCCTTGCCGTACAGCCGTAGCTCCCCAATCCGCCGGGACATGCGCACGTCCTCAACGTCCAGCGCAACCACCTCGGAGATCCTGGCCCCGGCGTAAAACGGCACCCGTGCCAGCGCCTGGTCGCGCGGGGCGGGCCAACGCTCGACCTCGCGCAGGAACGCCACCCGGTCCGCGGGTTCCAGCGCCCGGGCGCCGAGTCCGGCAGTTCGGCACGCTTGGCATCCGCCGGGCCGAGTCCGAGTCGGGTGTAGAAGTCGTCGATGGCGGCCAGGGCGTTGTTCACGGTGGCCGGCTCGCGCTTGGCTACCGCCAGCAGGTGGGTGCGGTAGTCGCGGACCGCCCAGTCCCGGGCCGGCTTCTCGCCGAGCGGGTCGCCCTTGGCAGGGTAGGCGTCGAGCCACACCAGAAACTGGCACACCTTCGACAGGTACGTGCGTCGGGTCTGCGCCGAAAGCGGCACCAGGTCCAACTGCTCGGCGTACGCCTGGAGCACCGTGCCGAAGCGGCCCGGGACCACAGTCGGCTGCCGGCCGCGGCGAGGCGCAAGGACCAGCCCCCTGTTCTCTAAACCTGATTCCGGGCCCTGCGGACCGCTCGTGAGCGTGTTCTCTAAACCCATAGCAGGAGTCCGCTTTGGAGAATCAGTATTCTCTAAACCTTGTTGAAGCGCAGAGTCTTTCGCCTCGCGGCCGGTTCTGGCCTTCGCGCAGCCCGTCCGGGGCGGGCGGGCTGCGCAGGCGGGGCCGTCACACGTTGAGAGTGTCGGTTGCCTGGGGCTCGTGATGGGGGTCGGTCGTGGTGGCGGCTGGGCGCAGTCCGGCCGGAGCATGGTGGTCGCGCGATGTTCCCGCGCCATGGTGCCCCCGTCCCGGGCGACGACCTTCGCGGTCACCCGGGCCCCGATCGCTTCCTTGTTCAGCTCCGCAGCTCGTAGATCAGGTTGAATGGGGTCTCGATCGCCCGGCGGAAGTGCTTGTAGCCCGCCTCGACGGCTACTTCACGGGTCCGCGCCTCGCCTGCTCCGGCGCCGAGCGCTCGACCGACCGGCTGCGCCTGCGAGGCGGGCACGCAGATCAGCGAAGAGGCTCCGTAGAAGGCCCGGCCGAGCGGGTTCAGGTTGTCGGCGAGGCTATCCTCCGCGTGCGGTTCGACCAGCATCACCACGCCCCCTTCCGCCAGCCGCGTCCGGCAGTGGGAGAGCACCCCGACCGGGTCGCCCATGTCGTGCAGGCAGTCGAAGAAGGTGATCAGGTCGTACGGGCCGCCGCCGAAGTCAGCTGCCCCGGCCACTTCGAAGTCGGTCCGTTTGGCCAGGCCGTCCCCCTTCGCCAGATCGCTGGCCTTCTCGATCGAGGGCGGGTGGGAGTCGAAGCCGGTGAACTGGGAGGCGGGAAAGGCCTGCGCCATCAGCATCGTGGAGTAGCCGAACCCGCAGCCGATGTCGGCGACGCTGGCCCCGGTGCGCAAACGCTCCACCGTGCCGTCCAGGGCCGGCAGCCATTCCTGCACCAGGTGCGCCGCGTAGCCGGGCCGGAAGAATCGGGCGGTGCCGGCGAACAGGTCCGGTTGGTGCTGCTCCCAGCCGACGCCGCCGCCCTCGACGAAGGCACGCTCCAGCTTCTCGCGGGTCTCGTGCTGAGCTGCCGCCATGAATGACTGGAAGCCACCGAGCATGAAGAAGGGGCTGTCTTCGTCGCAGAAGGCTGCCACCTGCTCCGGGGTGAGCCGGAATCGCCCGTCCTGTTCGAGGGCGACGTAGCCGCTGGCTGCCATCGCAGCCAGCCACTCGCGCACGTTGCGCTCCTGCGTGCCGGTCTTCCCGGCCAGCTCCGTGGTGGTGAGGGGTTTTCCGTCGGCCATTGCCCGGAAGAGCCCAAGGTGGTCCCCGATGGCGAGCAGCGGCGCGATAGTCACCGCGCCCAGGTCGATGATGACCCGGCCGAGCAGGCTCTCCAGCGCGTTCTCGTCGAGCGTCATATCCCGGACGACGTCCAGGTTGACGAAGCGCGGCGCCCCGATGCATGCCTCCTGCATCTCCTCGGCGAGGTGCCGGGTCTCGGGCAGGTCGCTGTTCTTCATCGCCTCCTCATAGGAGGCAAACTCCACAATCTGCATGTAGTGCGAGGGCTTCTCGCGGTCCTTGCCGATCGTGGCGTGGTGGGCGGTCCGCTTGCCCTGGGTGATCCGCAGCCACTCGTCCATGATCCGGTCGACGTGGTCGGACTCGGTGGTTTCGTATTCAATGACCTGCATGAATGTCATGCTGATCAACCCCTTTCGGAGGTACAGGAACAGCGTCCCGTTCGCACCGAATTACCACAACTCGACGAGTCTGGGGGCTCCTGCTTGGGGCAGAGGCTCGCGCCGTCGTCACGCACATAATGACCAACGACCGTTGCTTCGTCTCTTCGGCCACCCCAGTCACACCGGCAACGATCTACGGCTGCCGTACCTGTGACTTCAAAATAAGGAAAGGTCACAGTGGGCTCGGCGGTTTAGTACTGCAGCCGCACTTGTTGTGACGTGTGGCGTTGCTGCTCGTTAGCGGTGTGTGGATCACGTTGCGGTTGCTGCCGACGTCCTGGAGCGCA
>NZ_JBGCCT010000043.1 GCF_041260665.1 Catenulispora sp. GP43
GTAGTCTTCTTCGCTCCCTTGTAGGGGCTGATGCCCCAGATGCGGACGTCGAACGTGCTGCTCATGCTCTGTTCCTAACGGGGGGACGGCCGGGGGGGCGGGGGGGGGGGCCCCCCCGGGGGGGGGGGGGGGGGGGGGGGGGGGGGGGGGGGGGGTCGGGGGGGGGGGGGGGGGGGGGGGGGGGGGGGGGGGGGGGGGGGGGGGGCCCGGGCCGGGGGGGGGGGGGCCCCACTGTCGCCTGGACCGCTTCTGGGACCGCCTCTGGACCGCCTCTGGACTGCCTCTAGACCGCCTCCTGAACCCCTTGCCAGGCCTCGAAAACCAGCCCCCGCACCGTCCGCACCCCGGAAGCCAAAGCCCCTTCCAGCACCGCGTTCGCCCCGAGCTCGGAGGCCGCCAGCTCCGGCACCAGCGGCGTCATCTTGTCCAGCGTCTCGCGCAGCGGCTCCAGCAGCAGGTCCGCGCTGTCGCCGATGCCGCCGCCGAGCACCACCAGCTCCGGGTCGATGACGGCGGCGATCGAGGCGACGGCGTGCGCCAGCCGCTCGGCCTCGCGGCGCACGACCTCGCGCGCGGTGTGGCTGCCCGCGCGCGCCGCCAGGAACACGTCCTTCGCCGAGCCGACGTCGGCCATGCCCAGCTCGCGGGCGATGGCGACCACCGAGTCGGCGGCCGCGGCGTCCTCGAGCGGTCCCCGGGCGGGCGGGCGGTCCTCGTCGTACGAGCCGTACGGCAGGTAGCCGATCTCGCCGGCCGCTCCGTGCGCGCCGGGGAACAGCTTGCCGTCCACCACGATGCCCGAGCCCAGGCCGGTGCCGATGAGCAGATAGACGAACAGCCGCCGGTCGCGTCCGGCGCCGGCCGCGTGCTCGCCGAGCGCGGCGAGGTTGGCGTCGTTCAGGACCTGCAGGCCGGTGCCCAGGCTGGCGGCCAGGCGGTCGGTCACCTCGCGGCGGCCCCAGCCCGGCAGGTTCACCGCGTAGCGCAGTTCGTTGGTCGCCGCGTCGATGACGCCGGGGCTGCCGACCACGGTGTGCAGGACCCGCGACCACTCGACGCCGGCTTCCGTGGTGGCGGCGTGGGCCTGCTCCACGATCGCGTCGACGATGCCGTCGGCGTCGGCGGCGGTGTTGGGGTGGTCGCTGCGGCCCACGACGGTGCCGTCCAGGTCGGCCAGGCCGACGCGGATCCAGCTGCGGCCGACGTCCACCCCGATGGCGTAGCCGGCGGTCGGATCGGCCTCGTACAGCACCGGGGACCGGCCGCGGCCGGCCACCGCCTGCTTGCCGATCTCGCGGACCAGGCCGCCGTGCTCCAGCCGGCCCAGCGCGGTGGACACCGTCGGCTTGGACAGCCCGGTCAGGCGGGCCAGCTCAGCGCGGGAGGTGGCGCCGTCGGCGCGCAGCCGGTCGAGCAGGAGCCGCTCGTTGTTGGTGCGCAGGACGCTGCGGTTCCAGGCGGACTCCACGTCTCGCGGGCTCCTTGTCGCATCGCGCCTGAATCAGGCTCGGTCGGGTTCGGTCGGGCTTGGTCAGACTATTCAGTCTGCACGCTCTTGTGCGGAACTGAGCCCACCTGAGCGAACCCGAGTCGACATTAGTCCCCTCCGGCGCTGTCAGTGTCCGCCGCTACCTTCAGAACATGACCTCCACCGCCCAAATATACGGATATGTCCGTGCGTCCAGTCTGAGCCCGAGCGGCATGCTGGATCTGCAGACCTCCGGCGGTACCACCACTGCGGGCCCCGCCGCGCACCCGCGCTTCTTCTCCGGCTTTCTCGGCGAGGCCGAGCCGGCCGCGGGCGCGCTGCTCGGCGTGGCGAACATCGCCCAGGCCCGCTACTGGCGCCCGAACCTGGCCGCCCTGCGCGACCCGGTCGTCACCTGCAACGGCGACCGCCTGCGCTTCGAGTCCTTCTCCGGCTGCTGCGGCGTCTACGCCCGGCTCGACGTCCTGGACGAGGGCATGGACGGCACGGCCCTGGACCGCGGCACCACCAACGTGGACGTCAACAACGACCTGCGCCTGGCGCTGACCAGGGTCCGGGGCGGCGACCCGCTCAAGCTCGAGGTCGGCCCGGAGGGCCTGGAGGCCACCACCTTCGACGGCACGGTCGTCGAGCGCAAGGTCCCGCTCCCGCCCCGCTGGCTGCGCGGCTTCGCCGAGGTCCAGGCCGTGACCTCGGGCTACGACCTGCGCGCCGAACTCGGCGCGGCGGACGCGGCGCGCTTCCTGCGCGGCCTGCCCGGCGCGCCGCGCGGCGTGCAGTGGCTGGTCCCGGCCGGCCGCACGCTGCGGCTGGCGGCGTCCCCCGGCCCCGGCGCGATCTGCATCGCCGGCCCGCAGCGTCTCAAGGAACTGCTTCCCCTGCTCCGCTTCGGCGGCAAGCTCCGGGTTTACGGCCCGAACGTGGCACGCGGCGCGAACCCGGCGGCCTCCGTCTGGCAGCTGGACCTGCCCGGCATGCGCTTGGTCCTGACCCTGTCCCCGGAGATCACCCGGGGCTTCTCGGGCGAGGGGGCGGTGCTCTCAGCCCTGGCCGGCGACGACGTGATCGACGACGCCGAGACGGTCGCCGCCCTGCTGGCGTTCGACGCGCACATCGAACCGGCGCTGCTGGCCGAGCGGGCGGGACTCCCGGTGGACCGGGTCCGCGCGGCGCTGACGCAGCTCGGGACAGCCGGCCGCGTCGGCTACGACCACGCGGACGCCGCGTACTTCCACCGCGAGCTGCCCTACGACGCCGAACGCGCCGCGAAGCAGAACCCGCGCCTGCGCGCCGCCCGGGACCTGCTCGACGCCGACGCGGTGCGCTGGGACGGCGATATCGCGACGGTGAAGGTCGAGGACCACGTGCAACGGGTGCGGTCGGTGGCCGACGGCACGCTGTCGTGCACGTGCCTGTGGTACGCGAAGTATCAGGGCGGGCGCGGGCCGTGCAAGCACATCCTCGCCGCCGACGCCTACCGGCGCGGCGAGCGCGGGGTCACGGATACCGCCGACGCCGACTCGGACGAGGCGATGGCGGGGGCGGCCCGATGAGCACGGTGAGCGCAATGAGCACGGTGAGCGCAGTGAGCACGGTCGAGGACTTCACCGCCCTGCTGGCCGGCGGCGACGCGAGAGCGGTCGCCGTCTTCTTCGAAGGGATGGCGGAGAAGGAGCGGCGCACCTATATCAAGCCTCTGAAGGAGTTCCTGCGCACGATCAGCTGGCGCGGCACCGAGGAGGAGAAATGGCGCGACTTCTACCAGCGCAAGAAGCTTGCCGGGCAGACTCTGACCCCGGCGGCGATGGCCGTCTTCTCCAACGCCTCCGCGACGGCCAAGTTCCTGCGGGGTTTGCAGCGTTTGGACGCCTTCGACTCCCACGAGCCGGCCATCGCGCAGCGGGTACTGGCCGAGCGCGCTCCGGCTTGGCTCACCGGCCTGCCCGGCGCCCTGCTGGAGACGCTTCAGCCGGAAGACGCCTTTGAACTGGTGGCCGCCGTCAGCGAGGCGGCCGACGTCCGGCTGGCGCCCACCCCGGAGTTCGTGCGCGCCTGGGGTGTGAAATTCCAGCGGATCTACGACGAAGACAAGGTCAAGGCCGAGATCCTGGCCTACCCGCGGCTGGCCGAGGTGCTGCCGCTGCTCTTCGACAACGACGAGAACGACGATCTGTTCTCGTCCTATTCCTGGTTCCACGTCGCCGCGACCACGGCGGTGCAGCAGGGCCTGGTGTCTCGCGCCGAGGTGCTCGACGCCAGCCTGCGGCGGCTGCTGCGCGGCGGGCGGCCCGGGGCGATGCAGGACCACCTGGCGTTCTGGAAGGGGCTCGAGCCGGTCGACGGCGAGGTCGTCCAGCGGGTGTCCAGCTGTATCAGCCTGCTGTCCTCCCAGAGCGGGACGGTCGCGCGGACGTTCCTGGTCGCGCTGAAGACGGTGTCCGACCACGGCCTTCTCGACATCGAGCTCGCCGTCGAGGCCGCGTCGATCGCGGTGACCCGGTCGGAGAAGAACGTCGTCAAGGCCACCCTGGGCTGGCTGGACTCGCTGGCCGCGGGGAACCCGGGCCGCGCCGGGCAGCTGGTGGGGACGATCGCGATCGCCTTCGGCGCGCAGGCGGCGGATCTGCAGGAGCGCGCGGTGAAGCTGGTCGGCAAGCACGGGAAGTCGCTGGCTGAGGACGAGCGGGCCCGGCTGCTCGCCGAGGCGCAGATTTACCTTGCCCCGGACCTGGCGGCGACGCTCGCCGGGCTGCTCGGGGTGTCGCAGGACTCGATGACCGGCGGCCCGGGCCTCGACGCCGGCTATCCGGAGGTGGCGCCGTATGTGCCGCGTCCGCTGCTGCCGCCGATCGCTTCGCCCGCCGAGTTGGCCGAGGTGATCGGGTCGCTGATGCACGCCGATCCGGTCGAGGCGATGGTCTTCGAGCGGGTGCTGGAAGCGGTGGTGGCGTTCGAACGGACGGATTCGGCGGCGTTGCGGGAGGCATTGGCGCCGGTCGTCGAACGGTGGCGTCCGGGGTGGGACTGGGCGCAGACGCAGTCGGCGCTGACTCCGCGCAGCTCGCTGTGTGTCCTCGCTGTGGCGGCGGCCGGCATCGATCGGGACTCGCGGCGCTATCCGCATCGCGCCGGGGTGAAACAGCTGTGGTCGCGGGCGCGGACCTCGGGCCGCGGCTGGTGGCGGCGGACCCGGACGACGCCCGCCGACTTCCTCATCCTGCGCGCCGCCGAGATCCACGCCGCGCTGGGCATGCCGGACCTGCCGCCGCTGGTGTCGGTGCCGACGTCGCCGACCGGGAGCATCGACGCGGCGGTGCTGGCCGCGCGGCTGCGGGAGTGCGAGGCCCGGGGCTGGACGCCGCTGGAGGCGGACTTCCATCAGGCGCTGCTGCGCTTGCCGGACGACTGCGGGGACGTGGACACACGCGGTTTCACGTCGAAGGCGGGCTCGCGCTTCGCGGCGTGGGTGGCGGGGGAGCGGATCGCGGTGCCGGAGGCGGAGATGCCGGACCCGCAGACGCTCGTCCTGCGACGCGCCCGCCCGCGGGCCGAGACCCTGCGGCTCGCGACCCGGGGCCACGCCCTGGTCCCCGAGACGCTGCTGGACCTGGCCCCGGGCGTCTGGCACGAGCCGGAGCGCTGCTGGGACCAGTCGGACTGGACCGCCTGCTGGCCCGCGATCCTCCCCGGCCGCCCGGACCTGGCCGCGACGGCGATGATCGGCGGCGTGGACTGGAGCACGGCCCCGCCCTCGCCGGAGTCGGCGGTGGTCCTCGCCGAACAGGACGGCACCCAGACCGCGACGCACCACGTGATAGCGGCGCGCCTGGTGCACGACGACGTGCGCCTGCGCGCCTCGGGCGTCGACGCGGCACTGGTCCTGGCGGCCCGCGGCCTGCTGGACCCGGCGCAGCTGGGAGCAGCCCTGGCCGCCGAGCTGAAGGCATCGGCAGCGGGCATGCGCCGCGCGGTCCCGGCCCTGCGCGACCTGGCCAACGGCGGCGCGGCCGGCGCGGTCTGGGAGGCGACCGCACTGGCGCTGCCCGGCGTGCTGCCGCCGGCGGTGCCGAAGACCCTGTCCGGCACGGCGGATCTGCTGGTCCTGGCCACGGAACTGGCCGGAACGCTGGCCGAGCGCACGCCGATCGCCGAGGTGAGCGCACTCGCGCAGAAGAAGGGCGGGAGCGCGGTGGCGAACGCGGCGCGGCGGTTGGAGGCGGTGCTGGCGGCGGGGTGAGGGCGGGGCGCGACGCGGTTGGGGGCCGCCTCGGGCTTCGGCGCGGGGCGGGACGGCTTCGGTGGCGGGCGGGCGGTCGGGTGCTGCGGCGATCGGCTGGTCGCGGCGCGGGTTCTTCGGTGGTCGGGCCAGTGCGGTGGTCGGGCCAGTGCGGCGCGGTGCGGTTTTGGTAGCGAATGCGAACCCTGGTGGAGGGAACCGGCTCCTCCCCGCCGACGTCCAAGCCATATGAAGATGAGCAAGTACTTGTACGCGGTCGCGCTCATCGTCAGCGTGGCCGGTTGTCAAAGCTCCGCCAAGGCAGGCGGCGGTGCACCCCCGCCGTCGGCCGACGCGAGCCCGTCTATCACGAGCCCGTCCGCCGCGAGCCCATCACCCCCGCTCCTGCCACCCGCCGGCACGCTCACGCGGGTCGCCGAGCTGAGCTACTCCGGCGGGTTCGCCGTCCGCGGTGATCTGGCGGTGCCGGCGGTGGTCGTGTACTCCGATGGGACCGTCGTCTTCAACGGGCAGAAGCGCCTCACGTTCACCCCCGGTGCGCTCGACGTCCTCGTCAGCACCCTGCAAAAGGATCTGGCGGGCCAGCCCACCAAGACCGTGCTGCAGCCGAACGGCGGCCACCCCATCCCTGATGTGGCCACCACCGTCCTCGGCGTCTACCAGCCCGGCGGGACCTATCAGACCGTGAGTGCGCTCGGGCTCGCCGCCGGTAACGCGTCGCGGTTCCCCGCGCCGGTGGCCGATGCGTTCGCCAAGCTACAGGCGCTCACCTCCGATGCCACCACGCCGTACACCACCACCAAGGTGCGCTACGCCGTGACGTGCCCGTCGGGGGCCGGCGGGCCCGAGCAGCCCTGGCCCAAGGCGTTGCCGCAGCCGGGGACCGGCCAGCCGAACACCTGCCTGGAGCTGCGCACGATCGACGGTCCGGCCGCCGACGCGGTGCGGGCCGCGTGCACCGACGTCAATACGCGGCAGCCGCAGCCCGCCACGATCGTCTACCGCACCGACAGCGGCCCGCGGATCTGCCGGTGGCGCTCCGCGCTGCCGGACGAGACGTCCTGAGCGCGCGACGGTTCAGTGACCCATCCCGCGACGAGAATCAGGCCACTGTCACGATGCACCGCGTAGTAGGCGAACGGCCGATCGAAGGTGACCGACACGCGCCGCACCTGGTACCTTTCCCGCGGCGCGCCGGTGCCGAACATGTCGATCGCGGTCACGGCCGCCGCCCGGAAGCCGGTCTTGCTGAACTCCGCGACGGCGTCCTGGACCGCTTGCTGCACGTACAGCGGGTAGTCGCTGACGCCCGGGAAGTGGCCGTCGCTATCGACCATGGCGTTCTGGAGCCCGAAAAGCGCGGCCCGATCCAGCAGATCGTGCCGCGCCGCGATACGGAACGGGACCGTCGTCGTCACCAGGCTGTCCTGGTTCCAGATGGACTCGACCGTCTCCACAAGGACACCCGGTCCGGCATCGCCGACGGGTAGATCGGTGCCCCGCGTCATGGGGTGGCGCGGGGCACCGATCAATGCGGTCCCGACCGCCAGCACCTCCGAGGGCGAAGTCTCCGCCGGACCGAGGACCAGCACGACATCCACGTCCTCGTCGCCCTCGACGGTCACCGCGGTGACCCGACCGATCGGCGTGTCGGCGACGTGCAACAGATCGAGGTCCGCGTCGAACTGGCGCAGGCACTCAAGCCGACCTCGAGCGTCGGCCCACGGCCCGGCCGATATGTCGGTGGTCGCTGTGAACTCGTTGCGCCACGTGACGCTGACCAACAACGCGCTCGCCAAGACGAACATCGTCTCCGCGCTCACCTCGATCGGCAGCTGAGGGATCAGACCCTCGGTCCGCTCCGAAGCCCAGGCGTCCAGCCGCGTCTGGTCGATCCCCGGCTCGCCGGTCAGCTCACCGTGCACGCCGCCCGGCAGCCGTCCGAGCCAGTCCTCACGAACACGGACCTGGTCGCGCGTCCACAGCCCGAGCGCCGTCTTCACCGAGGGCGTGTGCGTCACGACTTCCAGGAGTTCGCGCGCGGCGCGTGCCGCCTCCTCGGCCGGGACGCCGATCGCGGCGGACAACTCCGCGCGCGTCTCGTCGGCGTCGTCGGCGCCGGCAGCGCCGTCGGCGAGGAACGCCAGCAGCGGCCAGACGCCGACGGCCGACAGGACCGCCGAGTCGGCGCCCGCCTCCGCCAGCCAGCGCTTCGTCAGGGCATTGACGTGCTCGACCGCCGTCATTCGACGCCCACCCATTCCGGCAGTGCCTCGCACCGCTTCAGCCACGGCGCGGGGATCCCCGACACGCCGACCCGGGCGGCCACGATGCCGCCGACGATGGCGCTGGTCGTGTCGATGTCGCCGCCGACGAAGGCGGTGTCCCAGAAGGCGTTCTCGAAGTCGTCCAGATGCTTGGCGGCGATCCAGAGGCAGAAGGGGACGGTGTCCGGGGCCGAGATGTAGCGGCCGTTGCCCAGGGACGCCGCGGCGCTGCGCGGGTCGGTCAGGGGCAGCAGCGTCATCGCGTTCCCGATGCCGTCGCGGACCAGGCCCGGCGGGGTGCGTTCGGCGATCTCGTCGAGGAAGTCGTGGCCGCTCAGGGCGGTGTCGGCGGCCAGGGCGGCGGCGACGGCTATCGCCACCGCGCCCGCGACGCCTTCGGCGTGGGTGTGCGTCACCTCCGCCGACGCCGTCGCCTCGGCGACCACGCGGTCCAGGTCCGCCGAGCCGTACCAGGCGCCCAGCGGCGCGACGCGCATCGCGGCGCCGTTGCCCCAGGAGCCCTTGCCGTCGAACATGGCCTTGGCCAGTTCGCGCCAGTCGGCGCCCTCCTGGCGGATGAGGCGGAGCATGCGGTTGACGCCGGCGCCGTAGCCGCGGTCGAAGTCGTGGTGGGCGGCGAACGAGTAAGCCAGGGCGTCCTGGTCCACGTGCCCGTGGTCGCGCAGCACCGCCAGCACCGAGCAGGCCATCTCGGTGTCGTCGGTCCAGTACCAGGGGTCCGGGGGCAGGCGGCGGTCGGTCAGGAGCGGCTGGTTCAGCGGGATGAAGTAGCAGGCGCCCACCGCGTCGCCCACGGCCAGGCCGCGGAGCGACGCGACGGCGCGGGCAAGGCGGCGGTCGTCGGTCATGTTCCACTTCTTACCGCATGGCATACCACTAACTCACTTCGCTTCGGCCCGGGCTTGTCATCCGCCTCGTATCCCACTCGTCTTTGTCGGCGGTGTCTGCGATGATCTGCGTGGGAAGGAAACAAGTGCTCAAGCTCATCACCCCTTACAAGCCGATTCTCGCCATCCCGGGCACCCGGGCCCTGTTCGTCGTCGCCTTCGTGGCGCGGTTGCCGCTGACCGCCAAGGCCATGGCGCTCACCCTGCACATCGTGTTGGACCAGGGCGGCAGTTATGCCGCGGCCGGTCTGGCGAGCATGGTGATGACCATCGGCATGGGCGTCGGATCGCCGCTGCTCGGGCGGATGGTGGACCATCGGGGGCTCAAACCGGTGCTGCTGCTGACCGGGGTGTCGGAGGCGGCGTACTGGGTGAGCGCCCCGTTCCTGTCCTATCCGCTGCTGCTGGTGACCACGTTCGTGCTCGGCGGCGTGCTCGGGGTGCCGGTGTTCTCGGTGATCCGGCAGGCGGTGGCCGCCCGGGTGCCCGACGCGATGCGCCGTCAGGCCTTCGCCCTGGACTCGATGATCGTGGAGCTGGTCTTCATGGTCGGCCCGGCGCTGGCGATCGCGACCATCACCTCGATGCACACCGCGACGGTCACCATGGCGGCGATCGGCGTGCTGACCGTCGGGTCGGTGCTGACGCTGTGGGTGCTGAACCCGCCGATCGGCCACGCGGCCGCCGGCGGCGACGGCGCGCCGCCGGAGAAGGTCCCGCCGAGCACGTGGGTCCGGCCGGCCTTCGTCCTGGTCCTGGCCACCGGCCTGGCGGCGAACCTGGTGCTGGCCGGCACCGACATCTCGATCACCGCGCTGCTGCGCCAGCAGAACGCGGTGAGCATGGCCGGGGTGTGCATCTTCGCCTGGTGCCTGCTGTCCTTGATCGGCGGCTTCTGGCACGGCTCGACCGAGCGGCCGTGGCGGCTGCCGGTCCTGATGCTGCTGCTGGGCGCCGGCACCATCCCGGTCGGCTTCGTCGGCCAGTTCGGGTGGTGGTGGCTGGCGCTGATCCTGCTGCCCGCCGGCTTCATGTGCGCGCCGACGCTGGCGTCCACGGCCGAGTCGGTGGCCGCCGCGGTCCCGGCCTCGGCGCGCGGTCAGGCGATGGGCTTGCAGGGCTCGGCGATGACCCTGGGCGGTGCGATCGGCGCGCCGCTGGCCGGCACGGTGGTGGACGCCTCCTCGCCGCCGTGGGCCTTCGCCACGACCGGCGCGATCGGCGTGGTGCTGGCCGCCGCGATGCTGGCGTATCAGCGGTTCGCGAAGACCGGGACGGAGCGCGTGGCGGTGCCGGCTGTCGCCGAGGCGATCGACGAGGTACCTGTCGGCGCGGGCGCCGTGATGGATACCGAGAACGCCGGACTGGCGACGGCGGCCTGCTAGCGGCGAGCTTCCACGCGGGTCGCCGGGTCCTCCGCGCGACTGCTCATGTCCCGGACCAAATCCGGATCACGTCCCGGATCACATCCCGGATCAGGTCCCGGATCACGTCCCGGATCAGGTCCCGGATTCCGCACCAGGAATCCGGGACCCCGCCGTGGAAGCGCCGCCTAGCCGCGCTTCGGCGTCGTCACCACCACGAACTCGCTCCCGTCCTCCGACAGCGTCAGCTCCGCGGTCAGCGAAGCCAACTCCCCGAGCCGGTGCAGGTGCGTGCCGCCGCAGGCGATCTCCACCGTCCCCTCCGGCAGCTCGCACACCCACTGGCGGCGGGCCGTCAGCTCCGGGCCGGGGGTGTCGATGCGGATCGCGGCGTCCTGCGCGAGCCACTGTGCGAGGCGGCTGTTGATCTTCTCCGTCAGTTCCGGCAGCGCCTCGCGCAGCCCTTCGGGGTCGAAGCCCTTCTTGCGCAGCGACTTGCCGAGCCGGTACCGGTCGGTGCTGGCGTCCAGGCCGATCCGCGAGGTGTCCATCGCGACGCTGTCGAAGTCGGGCTGTCCCAGGCCGTCGGTGCGGACCTCCTTGCGCCAGCGGTCGGCCAGCGCCTCGTTGAGGGCCAGGGCCATCAGGTGGCAGCCGGTGTGCGAGGCGGACAGCGCCGCGCGGCGGGCCTCGTCGACGCGCAGTTCCACCGTCGCGCCGGGGGCCGGGGCGTCCGCGCCGTCGAGGACGTGCACGGCCAGCCACTGCCAGGTCTCATCGCCCCGGCGGACCGGGATGTCCGTGCCGACCGCGAACGCCCCGTCCGGGCCCACCCCGCCGGTGACGCAGTCCGCGACGGCGTGCTCCGCCCCGTCGGCGGCGATCAGCACGCCGGTGTCGCCGGGCTGGTCGGGCCAACTGTGGTCCAGCGGATGGAACGGCGTCGTGTCGACGATCACGCCCGCGCCCTCGGGCAGCGGCCGCACGGCCAGAACGGTCGCGCTCCCGGACGTCGCGCCGGCGGGGAAGGTGACGAGAGTGGTGGTGAGCTGTGCCATGGCGCCATCGTCTCATCGGCGGCGCGGCAGGGGAGAATAGGCGCATGCGAGCCGTGGTCCAGAGGGTGAGTGAGGCGTCGGTGACGGTGGCCGGCGAGGTGGTCGGGGCGATTCCGGGCCCGGGCCTGGCCGTCCTGGTCGGCGTCACCCACGACGACACCCCCGCCAAGGCCGCGCAGCTGGCCCGCAAGCTGTGGAGTCTGCGCCTGTTCGAGGGCCCGGACGGCGAGCCCGGGACCGAGCAGTCCTGCTCCGACTTCGGTGGGCCACTGCTCGTAATCAGCCAGTTCACGCTCTACGGCGACGCCCGCAAGGGCCGCCGCCCTACTTGGAGCGCTGCCGCGCCCGGACCGGTGGCCGAACCGCTGGTCGAGGCGGTGGTCGCGGAACTGCGCGGGCTCGGGGCGAAAGTGGAGACCGGCAGATTCGGCGCGGATATGAAAGTGGCGCTCGTGAACGACGGTCCTTTCACTGTCGTGCTGGAGGTCTGAAACCCCGAAGGGCGCTGGGAAAACCCTTCGAAACAGTTATCGGCACAGGCCTGGTCGAGCGGTCCGCGGCTCTATATCATTCTCGACAATCACGACCTGGTGGCCACGTCGGACGCGGTTTTCCGCTGCCGTCGCGAGAACCCGGCGCGCGCTTTCACGACCGGTGGTGAACCCATGCCTCGCCCTTCCCTGCGCACACTCACCGTCGCATTCCTTGCGGCCGGATGTCTGTTCTCGGGCACTGCCGCGGCTCAGGCTTCTCAATCACTTGCCGGGCAGATATATGGTGGCGCGCCGGTCGCCGGCGCCGGCCACTGCACCGCGCCGCTCCCGGCCCCCGACCTGCCGGCCGGCGACGCCGAGCCGGATCTGCTGTGGCCGCAGCAGCGACTGGGCCTGAGCCAGGCCGGCGTCTGGTACCTGAACCGCGGCAAGGACGTCACGGTCGCGGTCATCGACACCGGCGTCGATCCGTCGAACCCGGCGTTCGCGCCGGACGCGGTGCTGCCCGGCCCGAGCGTCGTCGACCCCGGCGACACCGCCGACTACGACTGCAGCGGCCACGGGACCGCGGTCGCGGCGATCATCGCCGGCAAGGAGAGCGGCCTGTTCGGCTTCACCGGGGTCGCGCCGGAGGCGCAGATCCTGCCGATCCGGCAGACCTACGACCCGAACACGCCCGGCAGCTCCGTGAAGCTCGCCGACGCGATCCGGACCGCGACGGCGGCCGGCGCGCGGATCATCAACATCTCCATCGGCGTCCCCGACGACTCGCCCCAGCTGCGCTCCGCGGTGCAGAACGCGTTGGCCAGCGACGTGCTGATCGTCGCCGCGGTCGGTCCCTGGCCGAAGAGCTATCCGGCGGCGACCTCCGGGGTGCTGGCGGTCGGGGCGATCAACGTGGACGGCAGCGCCATCGCGCCGGGACCGCGGAACGCGGCCGGGGGCGGGAGCGGAAGCGGCACCGGGGCTCTGGTGTCCGCGCCCGGCGGCCGGATGGCGGTCCCGGCCGCCGGCCATCCGGACGGGCTCACCGCGATGCAGGGCACGGACCTGGCCGCGCCGTACGTCTCCGGCGTCGCTGCCCTCGTCCTGTCCTACCGGCCGACCCTGCACAACTGGCAGGTGGCACAACGGCTGGAGGCCACCGCCGACCCGCCGGTGGCCAACCCCTCCAGCGCGGCGGGCACGCCGGCCACGGCGGATCCGGTGACCGGCTACGGCGTCGTCGACCCCTACCGCGCGGTCTCGCAGGACCTGCCGGACGAGCGGCGCCCCGACCCGTCGGCCGGTCCTGGAGTCGTCGTCTCGCCGGCTGACGCCGCCGTGCCAGGCCACGACCGCGGCGCGTCCCGCATCGCGCTGGCCGTCAGCACCGCCGGGGTGCTGGTGCTGGCCGCTCCGGTGGCCGTCGCGGCGGCGCGCCGGGGGCGCGTAAAGGGCTCGCGCGCCGGGGTGTGAGGTGTCATAGGGTCGGGGCTGTGACGTCCATTAATGAGATCGCCGAAGACTACGTCGCCCGCTATGTCGAACTGGACCCGCAGTTCGCCACCGACCTCGGTGTCGCCGGGCACGACCATGAGCTGACCGACTACTCACTGGAAGGGTTCGCCGAGCGCAACACGCTGACGGCGACCACCCTCGCGGCGATCCGGGCCCTGGAGCCCGCGGACGAGAACGAGCGCGTCGCCAAGGAGGCGATGGAGGAGCGCCTGGCCCTGGCCGTCGAGACCTACGAGGCCGGCGACGACACCGCCGCGCTGAACGTGCTCGCCAGCCCCTTCCAGGCTGTGCGGTCGGTGTTCGACCAGATGAGCACCGACGGCGAGGAGAACCACGCGAACATCGCCGCGCGTCTGGCGGCGGTGCCGGAGGCGCTGGAGCAGCTGAAGGCGACGCTGGCCGACTCGGCGGCGAACGGCCGCACCTCCGCGCGGCGCCAGGTGCTGGCCTGTGCCAAGCAGGCCAAGGACTGGAACGGGGAGCTCGGCGGGGAGAACTTCTGGACCGGCCTGGTCGGCCGCACCGGTGCCGCCGGCGCGGTGCGCGCGGACCTGGACCGCGGCGCGGTGGCGGCCACCGAGGCGACCGCAGAGTTCGGCCGCTTCCTCACCGAGAAGCTGCTGCCCTCGGCGCCGGCCAAGGACGCCGTCGGCCGCGAGCGCTACCAGCGCGCCTCGCGCGAGTTCCTCGGCGACGTCATCGACCTGGAGGAGACCTACCACTGGGGCCTGGAGGAAGTGGCCCGGCTGCGCGCCGAGATGGCCGCGACCGCCGCGCGCATCGTGCCCGGCGGCTCGCTGGCCGACGCGCTGACCGCACTGGACTCCGACGCCTCCCGCCAGATCACCGGCGCCGACAACTTCCGCGCCTGGATGCAGGAGAAGTCCGACGCCGCCGTCGAGGCGCTGGCCGACGTCCACTTCGACATCCCCGAGCCGGTGCGCCGCCTGGAGTGCATGATCGCCCCGACCCACGACGGCGTCATGTACTACACGCCGCCGTCGGAGGACTTCGCGCGGCCGGGCCGCATGTGGTGGTCGGTGCCCGAGGGCCAGACCGAGTTCGCCACCTGGCGTGAGACCACGACGGTCTACCACGAGGGCGTCCCGGGGCATCACCTGCAGTGCGCGCAGACCGCCTACCGCAAGGACGTGCTGAACCGCTGGCAGCGCTCGATGTGCTGGGTCTCCGGCCACGGCGAGGGCTGGGCGCTGTACGCCGAGCGGCTGATGGACGACCTGGGCTACCTGGCCGACCCCGGCGACAAGCTGGGCATGCTCGACGGCCAGATGATGCGCGCCGTGCGCGTGGTCGTGGACCTTGGCATGCACCTGGAGTTCGAGATCCCGGCCGGGACCGACTTCGGCAACGGCGCCGACCACGGCGGCGAGCGCTGGACCCCGGAACTGGGCTGGGAGTACATGACGGCGAACGTCAACACCACCGAGGCGCAGCTCGCGTTCGAGCTGGACCGCTACCTCGGCTGGCCGGGCCAGGCGCCGGCGTACAAGATCGGCGAGCGGATCTGGCTGCAGGCGCGCGCCGATGCCGAGGCGCGCAAGGGCGCCGACTTCGACCTGAAGACCTTCCACCGGCAGGCCCTGGACCTCGGCTCGATCGGCCTCAAGCCGCTGCGCGAGGCGCTCGGCCGGCTGTAGGCGGGCGGCGCGCTCGACGCGCGCGTGGCTCTGTTCTGACTCAGAGCCCGGACTTCTCGGAGTCCGGGCTCTTTTTCTTCACGCAGTACTGTGCAATGTGTAGTACCGTGTTCCGCACAGGAGGGGCGATGGATTCCACACAACTGCTCAAGGGCGTCCTGGACTCGGCGGTGCTCGCGGTCCTGGTCGACGAGGACGGATACGGCTACGACATCGTCCGTCGGCTGCGGATCGCGGGGTTCGAGGACATCGGGGACGCGTCGGTCTACGGAACGCTGCGGCGCTTGTACGCCAACGGATATCTGACGAGTTACGTGGTGCCCTCGGAGGCGGGGCCGCACCGGAAGTACTACGGGGTCAACGCCAGCGGGCGGGCGCAACTGAAGGAGTCCACGGCGACGTGGCGGGTGTTCGCCGGGACCATGGACCGGCTGCTCGGAGCGGAGAGGGGAGATCGGGCATGAGTTCCCAGGAGTTCGAGGGTGTGGGCGGCGACCGGGACCGGGACCGTGACGCCGACGGCGCCGGCGCCGTCGGCGACGAGGTGGCCGGGTACGCGGCCGAGGTCCGGGCGCAGTTCGCCGACCTGCCCGAGGCGGACAGTGCCGAGCTGCTGGAAGACCTGGAGGACCATCTGCGCGAGGTGGCGACCGAGGACGCGGGCACGCTGCGGGAGCGGCTTGGCGCGCCGGCGGCGTATGCCAGGGAACTGCGACAGGCGGCCGGGCTGCCGGAGCCGGGAGAGGGGAGCGGCTCGGGCGGGGCACGCCGGCCGCGGCGGACGCTGCGGGCCAGGGCGCGCCAGACGTTGGCGGACGCGGAGGGCCGGGCGCGCCAGTACCGGGCGGGGCGCGAGGTGCTGGATTTCCTGCCCTCGCTGCGTCCCGCGTGGTGGGTGCTGCGCGGCTGGGTCGCCGTGCGGCTTTTGGAGGTGATGACGACGAACGTTGATCCGTGGCACGACTTCGCGCTCATCCCGCAGGTCGGGAACAGTACGTTCACCGGCTTCATCGCGTTGCTGGTCGCGGTCCCGGCGTCGGTGTACGCGGCCCGCCGGACGGTACCGGAGGGCTGGCGGCGCCGGGCCATGGGAGCGGGGGAGGGCATCCTCGTCCTGTTCACCGTCGCGATGGCGCTGTCGTCGGCCGGCGGTCAGGACGACTACACCCAGACAGCTTCGGGTGTGTCCTATGTCCAAGGGGCGCCGCAACAGGGGCTTGCAGAGAACGGCAAGCAGATCTCGAACCTGTACGTCTACGACCAGAGCGGGAAGCTGCTCGACGGTGTCCTCGTCTACGACCAGGACGGCCAGCCGGTCGGTGCCGATCCGTTCATGAACGGGTACGGGTCGGAGATCGACAACAACGGCTGGCTGGACGGCAACGGTGCGCTGGTGCCGAACGCCTACCCGCGGCAGTTGTTCCAGCAGCAGTGGGACAACGTCAACGGCGGTCGGCGCTACGTCACGGTTCCGCCGCCGCTGGTGAACATTCCGCGCGGGGTACACCGGGGCTCGACGCCGACCGGGCCTCAGAGTTCTGCTACACCCTCGACGACCCCTTCCACAACGCCGCCCGCCACGCCTTCCACCACGCCCACCGGTGGCGCCACCGGAGCGCAGCCGTCCTCCACGCTCCCGTCGACTCCGGCGCCGAGCAGCACGACGGGTTGAAGATTCATATTCGCCCGCTACGGTGGCCCCGTGAACAACTCAGGTTCGGGGCGCGTCCTGGTGGTCGACGACAGCGACACCATCAGGACTCTGATCCGTATCAACCTGGAGTTGGAGGGCTTCGAGGTCCAGGAGGCCGACTCGGGCGCCCGGTGCCTGGAACTGGTGCCGGGCACCGACGTGGTGACCCTGGACCTGCTGCTGCCCGAGACCGGCCCCGGCGGTCTGGACGTGCTCCGGCGCCTCAAGCGCGACCCGGCCCTGGGCCGTCCGCGGGTGGTCGTGGTGACCGCCGCCGCGCTGCCCGAGGACCGGCGGCTCGGTGAGTCGGCCGGCGCCGACGCCTACATCACCAAGCCCTTCGAACCGGTGGACCTGGTCGACGCGGTGCGGGAGCTGGCCTCGCGTCCCGTAACCTAGGCCGGGTGACTCCCGAGCAGCTTTCCCAGGCCGTCCTCGACACCGTCAAGGAAGCCGTCGCCGACGGCGCGCTGACCCTGACCGCGGTTCCCGAAACCGTGACCGTCGAGCGACCGAAGAACCGCGACCACGGCGACTACGCCACCAACGTCGCCCTCCAGCTCACCAAGGCCGCCGGCATGCCGCCGCGGGCGCTGGCCGAGCTGCTCGCCGAGCGCCTGCGCAAGGTCGAGGGCATCGCCGGCGTGGACATCGCCGGGCCCGGGTTCCTCAACCTGAAGCTGGCCGCCGGCGCCGCCGGCGAGCTCGCCAAGAGCATCGTGGAGCAGGGCGAGGCGTACGGGCGCAGCGAGACCTTCGCGGCCCACATCGTCAACCTGGAGTTCGTCTCCGCCAACCCGACCGGGCCGCTGCACCTGGGCCACACCCGGTGGGCCGCGGTCGGCGACGCGCTCGGCCGGCTGCTGGAGGCCGCCGGCGCCGACGTCACGCGCGAGTTCTACATCAACGACGCCGGCAACCAGATGAACAACTTCGGCAAGTCGCTGGCGCTGCGGGCGAACGGCCAGGAGGTGCCGTCGGGCGAGGGCCTGTATGAGGGCGCGTACATCAAGGATCTGGCTCAGACGATCCTGGAGGAGCACCCGGTCCTGACCCAGATGCCGGCCGAGGCGCAGGTCGAGGCCTTCCGCACCGCCGGGTACAAGCTCCAGCTGCGGCTCCAGCAGGAGTCGCTGGAGAAGTTCCGCACGCACTTCGACGTCTGGTTCTCCGAGAAGACGCTGCACGACTCCGGCGACGTCGAGGGCGTCGCGGACCGGCTGGCCGAGCAGGGCCACGTCTTCGAGCAGGACGGCGCGGTCTGGCTGCGCACCACCGACTTCGGCGACGACAAGGACCGGGTCATCGTCCGCTCCAACGGCGAGCGCACCTACTTCTCCGCGGACTGCGCGTACTACCTGAACAAGCGGGACCGCGGCTACTCGCCGTGCATCTACATGCTCGGCGCCGACCACCACGGCTACGTCGGCCGACTCAAGGCGATGGCCGCGTGCTCCGGCGACGACCCGGAGAAGGACATCGAGGTCCTGATCGGCCAGTTCGTGAAGATGGTGAAGGACGGCGAGGAGGTCAAGCTCTCCAAGCGGACCGGGAACATCGTCACGCTGGACGACGTGATCGACCTGATCGGCGTGGACGCGGCGCGCTACGCGCTGGCACGCTCCAGCGTGGACCACGAGCTGGTGCTGGACGTGGACCTGCTCACTTCGCAGAAAGCCGAGAACCCGGTCTACTACGTCCAGTACGCGCACTCGCGGATGGCCTCGGTCAAGCGCAATGCCGCTGAGCTGGGCTTCGACAAGGGCACGGCCGAGGACTTCAAGCCGGAGCTGCTCGTGCACCCGCGCGAGGAGGAACTGCTCGCGGCGCTTGCCGAGTTCCCCCGGGTCGTGGCGCAGGCCGCCGGGACGCGCGCGGTGCACAAGGTCGCGCACTACTTGGAGGGCCTGGCCGGCAAGTACCACGCCTGGCAGTCCGAGAAGAAGGACTGCCGCATCCTCCCGCTCGGCGGTGACGCGCCGACCGACCTGAACCGCGCCCGGCTCTGGCTGGTCGAGGCCACTCAGACCGTGCTCCGCAACGGTCTGGACCTTCTCGGCGTCTCGGCACCTGAGCGCATGTGACAAATCGGACCTGAAGTAGGGAACACTTTCGGTCCATGAGCAGAAGCGCGCACCCCGCCGGGCCCCGCTACGCCGACGTGCTGCCGGAGGGCGGCCACGGCGCCGCTCCGGCGGACCTCAACCGGCTGGACCGCAGGATCTGGCCCGGCGGGGTGGCGCGCGACGAGGAGTCCGGGGCGCTCACCTTCGCCGGCGCCGACGTGCGGGAGCTGGCGCGGGAGTTCGGCACCCCGGCGTACCTCGTCGACGAGGACGACTGGCGGCGCCGGGCCCGCGAGTGGGTCGAGGCGTTCGGCGCGGAAGCCGACGTCTTCTACGCGGGCAAGTCCTTCCTGTCCGTGGCGATCGCCAAGTGGGCCGCCGAGGAGGGCCTGCACCTGGACGTCTGCTCCGGCGGCGAGCTCGCGGTCGCTTTGCGCGCCGGCTTCCCGGCGCACCGCCTCGGCTTCCACGGCAACAACAAGTCCGTGGCCGAGCTCGAGCGCGCGGTGGACGCCGGGGTCGGCCGGATCATCGTCGACTCGCACGACGAGATAGAGCGCCTGGCGGCCATCGCCGCGGACCGGGGTGTCCGGCAGCGCGTGATGGTGCGGGTCACCGCCGGCGTCGAGGCGCACACCCACGAGTTCATCGCCACCGCGCACGAGGACCAGAAGTTCGGCTTCTCGCTGGCCGGCGGCGCGGCGGCCGAGGCCGTGGCGCGCATCCTGAAGCACGCCGACCACCTGGAGCTCACCGGGCTGCACTCGCACATCGGCAGCCAGATCTTCGACACCGCCGGCTTCGAGGTGGCCGCGCACCGGCTGACCGAGGCGCTGGCCGCGATCAAGCGCGAGCACGGCATCGAGCTGCCCGAGCTGGACCTCGGCGGCGGTCTGGGCATCGCCTACACCGAGGCCGACGACCCGGCGCCGGTCGCCGAGACCGCGCGGCGGCTCAAGGAGATCGTGGCGCGCGAGTGCGACGCCGCGGGCCTGGCGCGTCCGCGCCTGTCCGTCGAGCCCGGCCGCGCCATCGCCGGTCCCCCCGGGATCACGCTCTACGAGGTCGGCACGGTGAAGCCGCTGCCGGGCCTGCGCACCTACGTCTCGGTGGACGGCGGGATGTCGGACAACATCCGCACCGCCCTGTACGACGCCGAGTACACGGTCGCGCTGGTCAACCGGGCCAGCCGGGCCGAGGCGGCGCTGACCCGGGTGGTCGGCAAGCACTGCGAGTCCGGCGACATCGTGGTCCGCGACGCCTGGCTGCCCGGCGACACCGCGCCCGGCGACCTGCTGGCGGTCGCCGCGACCGGCGCCTACTGCCGCTCCATGGCCAGCAACTACAACCACGTGCTCAAGCCGCCGGTGGTCGCGGTGCGGGACGGCGCCGCGCGGGTCATCGTGCGGCGCGAGACCGAGGACGACCTGCTGGGGCTGGACCTGGGATAGCGCTCCTCGGCGGTCCCACATCCCGGACGACGGGTTGTCGAGGAGTGGGATTCGGCGAGACTGACAAGACTGACAGTGCCATACCCGCCGGCGTGTGTGGCACCGACCGAGGCGATGGGGATTTCACGATGCGTACTGAGCCGCTGAAGGTGGCACTGCTGGGCTGCGGGGTAGTCGGCTCGGAAGTCGCGCGCCTGATGACGGCCAACGCCGCCGATCTGGCCGCGCGCGTCGGGGTCCCGCTGGAGCTGGCCGGGATCGCCGTGCGCCGGCCGAACCGCGCGCGCGAGGTGGCCGGCGTCGATCCGGAACTGTTCACCACGGACGCCGAGGCCCTGGTCAAACGGGACGACGTGGACCTGGTGATCGAGGTCATCGGCGGGATCGAGCCGTCCCGGTCGCTGATCCTGGCGGCGCTGGAGTCCGGAAAGTCCGTGGTGTCCGCGAACAAGGCGCTGCTCGCCGAGGACGGCGCCACGCTGTACCAGGCCGCCGAGAGACACGGCGTGGACCTCTACTACGAGGCCGCGGTGGCCGGCGCCATCCCGCTGCTGCGCCCGCTGCGCGAGTCGCTGGTCGGCGACCGGGTGCACCGGGTGCTGGGCATCGTCAACGGCACCACCAACTTCATCCTGGACCGGATGGACACCACCGGCGCCGGCTTCACCGAGGCGCTGGAGGAGGCCACCGCGCTGGGCTACGCCGAGGCCGACCCGACCGCCGACGTGGAGGGCTTCGACGCCGCCGCCAAGGCCGCGATCCTGGCCGGGCTGGCCTTCCACACCCGGGTCACCGCCTCCGACGTGCACCGCGAGGGCATCACCGAGGTCACCGCGGCGGACATCGCCTCGGCCCGGGCGATGAACTCGGTGGTGAAGCTGCTGGCCATCTGCGAGGTGGACCCCGAGGCCGGCAAGGTCTCCGCGCGCGTCCACCCGGCGATGATCCCGCGCAGCCACCCGCTGGCCGGTGTGCGCGAGGCCTACAACGCGGTGTTCATCGAGTCCGAGTCCGCCGGTCAGCTGATGTTCTACGGCCCCGGGGCCGGCGGCTCGCCGACCGCCTCGGCGGTGCTCGGCGACCTGGTCGCGACCGCCCGGAACAAGGTGACCGGGCGCCGCGGGCCGGCCGAGTCGGCCTACGCCGCGCTCACCGTCCGCCCGGTCGGCGAGGCGCGGACCCGCTACCACATCAGCCTGGACGTGGACGACAAGCCGGGCGTGCTGTCCGCGGTTGCCGGTATCTTCGCAGAACAGGACGTGTCGATCGCCACGGTGCGGCAGTCCGGGCGCGGCCTGGACGCGCAGCTGGTGATCGTCACGCACCTGGCCCCGGACGCGGCCCTGACCGCGACCGTGGACCGGCTGCGGGCGCTCGACTTCGTGCGTGACGTGTCCAGCGTCATGCGCGTGGAATCCGAATAACACCTCATCCCCCAAGGAGACCGGCGGACATGGCTTGGCGAGGCGTCATCGAGGAGTACCGACAGTGGCTGCCGGTCGACGCCGGCACGCCCGTGGTCACGCTGGGCGAGGGCGGCACGCCGCTACTGCCCGCCCCGCGGCTGTCCGCGCTCACCGGCTGTGAGGTGTTCATCAAGGTCGAGGGCATGAACCCGACCGGCTCCTTCAAGGACCGCGGCATGACCACCGCGATCTCGCTGGCCAAGCAGGCCGGGGCCGAGGCCGTGGTGTGCGCCTCGACCGGCAACACCAGCTCCTCGGCGGCGGCCTACGCCGTGCGCGGCGGCCTCAAGCCGGTGGTGCTGGTGCCGGCCGGCAAGATCGCGCTGGGCAAGCTGGCCCAGGCGCTCGCGCACGGCGCCACCCAGCTGCCGGTCCAGGGCAACTTCGACGACTGCCTGCGGCTGGCCCGCGAGCTGGCCGCCAAGTACCCGGTGGCGCTGGTGAACTCGGTCAACCCGGTCCGGCTGCACGGCCAGAAGACCGCCGCGTTCGAGGTCGTCGACGTGCTCGGCGACGCCCCCGACATCCACGCGCTGCCGGTCGGCAACGCCGGGAACATCTCCGCGTACTGGCTCGGGTATCAGGAGTACGCCAAGGAGGGTCAGGCCTCGCACACGCCCCGCATGTTCGGCTTCCAGGCCGCCGGCGCGGCCCCGCTGGTGCACGGCGCCCCGGTCGAGCACCCGGACACCATCGCCACCGCCATCCGCATCGGCAACCCGGCGTCCTGGGATCTGGCGGTCGCCGCGCGCGAGGACTCCGACGGCGTCATCGAGGCGGTGACCGACGAGGAGATCCTGGCCGCGCACCGGGTGCTGTCGGCCGAGGAGGGCGTGTTCGTCGAGCCGGCCTCGGCCGCGGGCGTGGCCGGGATCCTCAAGCTGGCTCAAGCCGGACGGCTGGAGTCCGGCAAGCGGATCGTGGTGACGGTCACCGGGCACGGCCTGAAGGACCCGGAGTGGGCGGTCAAGGCCGCGCCCCCGCTTCCCGAGGCGGTGCCGGCCGACGTCACCGCGGTGGCCGAGGCTCTCAGCCTCAGCTAAGGAACGTTCTGATAAAGCTGAGGGCTTCCTGTCCGGAGCACGAACGGAGCACAATGCCGAGCCCTGTCTTCCGAGCCGCCCCGGTGCGCGTCCGCGTACCGGCCACCAGCGCGAACCTCGGACCCGGCTTCGACTCCCTGGGCCTGGCGCTCGGGCTGTACGACGAGGTGATGGTCCGGATAGCGGACTCCGGACTGAAGGTGGACGTCGCCGGCGAGGGGGCCGACACGGTCGCCCGCGACGAGGGGCACCTCGTGGTCCGCGCCATGCGCGCGGCCTTCGACCGGCTCGGGGCCCGGCCGCCGGGCCTGGAGCTGGTGTGCGCCAACCGGATCCCGCACGCCCGGGGCCTGGGCTCCTCGGCGGCGGCGATCTGCGCCGGCATCGTGGCCGCGCGGGCGCTGACCGTCGGGGCGACGCTGTCCGACGACGCCGTGCTGCAGCTGGCCACGGAGATGGAGGGGCACCCCGACAACGTGGCGGCCTGTCTGCGCGGCGGGTTCACCATCGCCTGGTTGGACCAAGCGGGTGAAATCTCCGATGCCGCCGCGGCCAGCGCGCGGGTGCTGTCGATCGTCCCGGACCCGGCCGTGCGGGCGGTGGCGTTCGTGCCCGCCGACGGCCTGTCCACCGAGGTCGCGCGGGGTCTGCTGCCCAAGCTGGTGCCGCACGAGGCGGCCGCGCGCAACGCCGGACGCGCCGCGCTGCTGTCCGCCGCGCTCATCGGCGGCCGCACCGACCTGCTGCTGGCCGCCACGCAGGACCGCCTGCACCAGGACTACCGGGCGCCGGCCATGCCGGCCTCGGCGGCGCTGATCGCCGAGCTGCGCGCGGCCGGGCACGCCGCGGTGGTCTCCGGCGCCGGCCCGACCGTTCTGGTTCTGACGACCGAAGACCAGGTCCAGGCGGTGATCGAGGCCGGCGGCAAGGCCGCGCCGGCCGGCTGGCAGGCCCTCGGCCTCGCCGTCGACAGCGCCGGTGCGGTATCCTTGAGCTCGACCGAAGGCGCGGGGCGGGGACTGGATTCCGACCGATCGGACGGATCGGAGAGGGGTTCAAACCCACGCCACGGGGGACTGTGATTGATGAGAGCAGCGCCCGCGTATGGTTTTCCTTGGGACGGCGCGTCAAGCTCGGCGTCCCGTTGACCACCACGAGGTGTTACTCTCCTGTCGAGCACCTACGTCTCCACTGGTGAGCGACAGCGCGACTCCCCTCCCTTGGCGGGCACGACCGTCGGCGGCGGCGATTCGCGCGAGTGCGGTCTAGGTATCCCGTGTGAAAAGCATCCGCGACCGGCCTGTGCCGAACTTGTCCAGCACAGCGCCGCGTCCGCGCGGGTACCTGCATCGCGACCTCGGTTCCAATTCAAAACTGCTCAACACAACCAGCACCTGTCCCCGGCCCGGAAGCGGAAGTACTCCGCCGGAGCCGGCGACCAGGAAGGATCGCTTCGTGAGCGACACCACGACTGAATCCCCCGCCACCGCCCCCGCCGGGCGTGCCGGCAAGGGGCTGTCCTCGATGCTGCTCCCCGAGCTCCAGGCCTACGCCGTGAGCCTGGGGATCACCGGTACCGCGCGGATGCGCAAGGGCCAGCTCGTCGAGGCAATTCAGGAGAAGAACAGCGGTGGGGCGGCCAAGGCCGAGCCCGCCGCCGCGGCGCCCGCGCGGACCACCGCCCGCCGCACCCGCAGCAACACCGCCGCCGCGGCCGAGAAGGCCGCCGCGGAGCAGAGCCAGACCTCTGAGGTCCGGGCCGACATCCCGGAGCAGCCGCAGCGCGAGCGGGCCGAGAAGGCCCCGGCCGAGGCCGCGGCGCGCACCGAGCGCACCGAGCGCACCGAGCGCACTGAGCGGGCCGAGCGCGGCGACCGTACCGAGCGCGCGAGCAAGGCGGCCGAGAGCGCCGTGGCCGTCGCCGAGGGCCAGGCCACGCCGGCCGCGGCCACCGCGACCGCCACCGCCGAGGCGCCCAGCGGCCAGGCCAACCCCGGTGGCCAGGGCGAGGGCGACCAGCAGCGCAACCGCCGCGAGCGGAGCAACAACAGCAACCGCCGCGAGCGCGACCGCGGCCGGGGCGGCGAGGGCGGCGGCGAGCGCCAGCAGAACCCCGGCGGCGGCCAGAACCAGAGCGGCTCCGGCGGCTCCGGCGGCGGCGACGACTTCGACGACCGCCGCGGCGGCAACCGGCGCACCCGGGACCGCAACCGCGGCCGCGAGGACCGGCAGAACCGCCGCAACCGCAACCGCGGCGAGGGCGGCTCGGACGTCGACACCACGATCAGCGACGACGACGTCCTGATCCCGGTCGGCGGCATCGTCGACATCCTGGACAACTACGCCTTCGTGCGGACCTCCGGCTACCTGCCCGGCCCGGACGACGTCTACGTCTCGCTGGCCATGGTCCGCAAGAACGGCCTGCGCAAGGGCGACGCGGTCACCGGTGTGATCCGCGCCCCGCAGGACGGGGAGCGCCGGGAGAAGTTCAACGCCCTGGTGCGGCTGGACTCGATCAACGGCCTGGAGCCGGCGGCGTCCCGGCAGCGTCCGGAGTTCAACAAGCTCACCCCGCTGTACCCGCAGGACCGGCTCCGCCTGGAGACCGAGTCCAACATCCTGACCACGCGCATCATCGACATGATCGCGCCGATCGGCAAGGGCCAGCGCGGTCTGATCGTGGCCCCGCCCAAGACCGGCAAGACCATGATCATGCAGGCCATCGCCAACGCGATCACCCAGAACAACCCCGAGTGCCACCTGATGGTGGTGCTGGTGGACGAGCGGCCCGAAGAGGTCACCGACATGCAGCGCTCGGTGAAGGGCGAGGTCATCGCCTCGACCTTCGACCGGCCGGCCGACGACCACACCACGGTGGCCGAGCTGGCCATCGAGCGGGCCAAGCGGCTGGTGGAGCTCGGCCACGACGTCATCATCCTGCTGGACTCGATCACCCGTCTGGGCCGCGCCTACAACACCAGCGCCCCGGCCTCCGGCCGCATCCTCACCGGCGGTATGGACAGCCAGGCGATGTACCCGCCGAAGAAGTTCTTCGGCGCGGCGCGCAACATCGAGAACGGCGGCTCGCTGACCATCCTGGCCACCGCGCTGGTGGAGACCGGCTCGCGGCTGGACGAGGTGATCTTCGAGGAGTTCAAGGGCACCGGCAACATGGAGCTGCGGCTGGACCGCAAGCTGGCCGACAAGCGCATCTTCCCGGCGGTCGACGTCGACCCGTCGAGCACCCGCAAGGAGGAGCTGCTGCTGGGCGCCGAGGAGCTCAGCATCGTCTGGAAGCTCCGCCGCGTCCTGCACGCGCTGGACCAGCAGCAGGCCATGGAGCTGCTGCTGGACCGGATGAAGAAGACCAAGTCGAACGCCGAGTTCCTGATGACGATCCAGAAGACGGCGGTCGGTCCGCAGGAGTAACGGTTTCTTCGAGAAGTCAGTAAGGTGGCCGGGGTGACGATCACCCCGGCCTCTTACCCTTACGGTCCCCATCCCTCCCAGGTCGGCGAGCTGTTCGTGCCGGAGGGTGCGGGGCCGTTCCCGGTTGTGGTGCTGATCCACGGCGGGTTCTGGCGCACCCCCTTCGACCGCGAGCTGATGGATCCGCTGGCCGAGGATCTGGCCGAGCGCGGCTTCGCGGCCTGGAACATCGACTACCGCCGGGTCGGCGACGGCGGAGGCGGCGAGTCCTGGCGGGTGACGCTGGACGACGTCGCCGCCTCGCTGGACCAGTTGGGGGCGCTGTCCGCGGAGCACCCGCTGGACACCGACCGCACCGCCCTGGTCGGGCACTCGGCCGGCGGGCACCTGGCGCTGTGGCTGTCCTCGGAGTTCCAGGTCGCGGCCGCCGTCTCGCAGGCCGGAGTGGCCAACCTCTATGACGCGGCGAACGAGCGGCTGGGCGTGGGCTCGGCGCGCGAGGGCCTGGGGGTCCTGGACGTGCCGGCCACCATGGAGTTCCTCGGCGGCAGCCCGGAGGAGGTCCCGGACCGCTACGCGGCGGCCTCGCCCTCGGCGCTGCTGCCGCTGGAGACCCCGCTGCTGCTGGTGCACGGCGACGAGGACGACCGGGTGCCGGTGAGCATGTCCCGGAACTTCGCCGACGCCGCCCGGGAGGCTGGGGACGAGGTCGAGCTCGCCGAGTTCGCGGGCATGGGGCACTTCGAGGTGCTGGACCCGAAACACGCCAGCTGGGGCCGGACGCTGGAGTTCCTGGAGCGGGTGCTCGGGAGCGTGGAATAAGCACCCCCCGACTCCCGTTAAGATGGTTCGTCGGTCCCGGTTCACCCCACGTATATGGAGACCCGGCGGCCACTCGACCTCAAGGAGCCGAAATGAAGCCTGACATCCACCCGAGCTACCAGGTCACGACCGTGACCTGCGGCTGTGGCGCGACCTTCCAGACTCGCAGCACCGCGCCGAACGGCGTGATCCACGCCGAAGTCTGCTCGCAGTGCCACCCGTTCTACACCGGCAAGCAGAAGATCCTCGACACCGGCGGCCGCGTGGCGCGCTTCGAGGCTCGTTTCGGCAAGAAGGACGCCAGCAAGTAGCGTGCGCGGCGGCGCCGGTGCCGTGGACCCTCGGGTCCCGGGCTCCGGCGCCGCCGTTGTGTTTGCTCCGGGCGTTTCCCTTGCTGGCATCAACTTGAGGACGTGACATGTTCGAGGTCATCGACGACCTGCTCGCCGAGTACGCCGAGCTGGGGACGAAGCTGGCGGACCCGTCCGTCCACGCCGACCAGGACGTCGCCCGCAAGCTCGGCAAGCGCTACGCCGAACTCGGCCCGATCGCCGAGACCTACCGGGAGTACCAGAGCGTCGGCGAGGACATCTCCGCCGCCGAGGAGCTGGCCGCCGAGGACCCCGCCTTCGGCGAGGAGATCCCGGGGATGCAGGAGCGCCGCACCGTGCTGGAGGAGCGGCTGCAGAAGCTGCTGATCCCGCGCGACCCGATGGACGAGAAGAACGTCATCCTGGAGATCAAGGGCGGCGAGGGCGGGCAGGAGTCCATGCTCTTCGCCGGCGACCTGCTGCGCATGTACATGCGCTTCGCCGAGCGCCAGGGTTGGAAGACCGAGGTCCTGGAATCGACCGAGTCCGACCTCGGCGGCTACAAGGACGTGCAGGTCGCGGTCAAGGGCCGGGTCAACGAGGCCGGCGAGGGCGTCTGGGCGCGGCTGAAGTACGAGGGCGGCGTGCACCGCGTGCAGCGCGTGCCGGTGACCGAGTCGCAGGGCCGGATCCACACCTCGGCGGCCGGCGTGCTGGTGCTGCCCGAGGCCGAGGAGGTCGAGGTCGACATCAACGCCAACGACCTGCGCATCGACGTCTTCCGCTCCTCCGGCCCCGGCGGGCAGTCGGTCAACACCACCGACTCCGCGGTCCGCATCACGCACCTGCCCACCGGCGTCGTGGTGAGCTGCCAGAACGAGAAGTCGCAGCTGCAGAACAAGGAGTCCGCGATGCGCATCCTGCGCGCCCGCCTGCTGGCGGTGGCGCAGGAGGAGGCGGACAAGGAGGCCTCGGACACGCGCAAGTCGCAGATCCGGACCATGGACCGCTCCGAGCGCATCCGCACCTACAACTTCCCGGAGAACCGCATCAGCGACCACCGGGTCGGCTACAAGGCGTACAACCTGGACCAGGTGCTCGACGGAGACCTGGACACGGTGATCCAGGCCTGCGTCGACGCGGACACCGCCGCGAAGCTCGCGGCCGGGGGCAACTGAGGCGGCGGGAATACCGGTGAGCGATTCCACTCCGGTGGCACAGGAACCGACGGGCGAGCCGTCGGCGGCGGGCCCGGCCACGGGCGCGTCGCTGCTGCGCGCCGAGATCGCGCAGGCCTCGCTGCGCCTGGCCGAGGCCGGCGTCGGCTCGCCCCGGCACGACGCCGAGGAACTGGCGGCCTGGGTGCACGGCGTGCGCCGTGCCGAGCTGCACCGGGTCCCCGACCACGACTTCGACGCCCGGTACTGGGAGGTCATCGCCCGCCGGGCGAACCGCGAGCCGCTGCAGCACATCACCGGCGCCGCCTACTTCCGCTACCTGGAACTCGCGGTCGGCCCGGGGGTGTTCGTCCCGCGTCCGGAGACCGAGGTGATGGTCGGCTGGGCCATCGACAAGCTGCGGGCGCTGGACGTCGCCGAACCGCTCATCGTCGACCTGTGCACCGGCTCCGGCGCCATCGCGCTGTCGATAGCGCAGGAGGTCCCGCGCGCCCGGGTCCACGCGGTCGAGCTGTCCGAGGACGCCTACACCTGGGCCGCGCGCAACATCGCGGCGGCCGAGGCGGGGGAGCGCGTGACCCTGCACCTGGCGGACGCGGTGACCGCGCTGCCGGAGCTGGACGGCCGGGTGGACGTGGTGGTGTCCAACCCGCCCTACATCCCGCTGACCGAGTGGGAGTACGTCGCCCCCGAGGCCCGCGACCACGACCCGGAGCTGGCGCTGTTCTCCGGCCCCGACGGCCTGGACCTGATCCGCGGCCTGGAGCGCACCGCGCAGCGGCTGCTGAAGCCCGGCGGCTGGGCCGCGTTCGAGCACTCCGACAAGCAGGGCGGCGAGGTGCAGCGCATCTTCCTGGAGGAGCGCGGCTGGGCCGAGGCGTCCGACCACCGGGACCTGACGAACCGGCCGCGGTTCGTGACCGCCCGCAAGGGCTGAGGGCCGCCCGGGGCGATCGGCCGACCGCGCACACAGCGGCGGCCAGTAGACTCACGCCCCATGAGCCGCCGTTTCGACTGCACCGACCCTGAGCAGCGCAAGACCGGCCTGCGCGAGGCGGCCAGCGCCGTCCGGCGCGGCGAGCTGGTGGTGATGCCGACCGACACGCTGTACGGCATCGGGGCCGACGCGTTCACCAACTGGGCCGTCCGCGCCATGCTGGAGGCGAAGGGCCGCGGCCCGTCGATGCCGAGCCCGGTCCTGGTGCCCTCGCCCGCGACCCTGCACGGCCTGGTGGCGGGCATGCCCGCGGTCGGCTGGGAACTCGTCGACGCCTTCTGGCCCGGCGGGCTGACCCTGGTGGCGATGCACCAGCCGACACTCACCTGGGACATCGGCGAGACCCGCGGCACCGTCGCGGTCCGCATGCCGCTGCACCCGGTGGCGATCGAGCTGCTGACCGAGACCGGCCCGATGGCCGTCTCCAGCGCCAACAAGAGCGGCATGCCCGCCCCGCAGACCGCGATAGAGGCCCAGGACCAGCTCGGCGACGCCGTGTCGGTCTACCTGGACGCCGGCCGGGTCGGCGCCGAGGGCGGCGCGAGCTCCATCGTCGACGTCACCGGCACCGCGCCCCTGCTGCTGCGCGAGGGCGCCCTGACGTTCGACCAATTGCGGGAAGTGGCTCCGACGCTGACCCGCGCCGAGTAACCTCGGCTGGCCGACTGACCAGTCCGAGGCCGAGGGCGCCGGGAGGAGCAGGGTGGGGAAGCAGGGAGCGGGTACCGGTGTGCCCGAGGAGGCCGCGGCTGCGGAGTCCGGGAGCGGCGCGGCGGCCGGGGCCGCCGCGGCGAGCAGTGAGCAGGCCGGGCAGGCCGGGCAGGGTGCTGAGCTGCCTCGTCAGCGCGAGCAGAGCACCGAGCAGAGTGGCGACCAGCCCGCCGGTGCCGCGGACCAAGCTCCTGAGCCTGCCGACCAACCCCCCATCCGCATCCCCGCACCCCGCCGCCCCCTCCGCGACACCGTCAACCCGGTCCGCGCCGCGGCCGCCATCGGCCGCCGTCACCATCCCATCACCCTCGTGCTGATGGCCGCGACCACCCTCGCCTACGCCGCGCTGGCCTACCAGCGCCGCTGGATCGCCGACGACGGCATGATCGCCGTGCGCACCGTGCGCCAGATCCTGGCCGGGCACGGGCCCGTCTACTCTCCCTACGAGCGGGCCGAGACCGACACCTCCACCCTGTGGACGCTCCTGCTCACCATCGGCGGCGGCCTCACCGGGGTGGACGTGGCGCGCGTGGCCATCCTCACCGGCCTGCTGTGCGCCGTCGGCGGTGTGACGGCGGCGCTGTTCGCCACCGCGCGGCTGCACGCGCGCCTCAGCGGCGGGCCGCGGCAGCTGCTCCTGCCGGCCGGTGCGCTGGTGCTGCTCGGCGTCTCGCCGTTCTGGGACTTCGCGACCTCCGGGCTGGAGACCGGCCTGGAGATCCTGTGGCTGGGCCTGTGCTGGCTGGCGCTGGTCGCCTGGTGCGCGCAGGCGCCCGATGCCCGGCGGCAATACGCGGTGGCCTTCCTGATAGGCCTGGCGCCCTTGGTCCGTCCCGAATTCGCGCTCCTGGAGGCGGTCTTCGGGGCCGCGGCGTGGTTCCTCATCCGCCCCGGCAAGCGGCGCACAGTCCTGCTTTTCGTTACGGCGCAAGCCCTGCCGCTCGTCACGGAGTTCCTGCGCGCGGGCTACTACGGCGAATTGGTTCCGCTTCCGGCGCTGGCGAAGTCCGCGGACGGCTCGCAGTGGAACCGGGGCTGGCGCTATGTCGAGGAAACGCTAAAGGGCTACTTCGTCTGGATTCCGTTGGCGATCCTGCTTGCCGCCGCCATCGCTCATCTCATGAAGAAGAGCGCGGTGAAGGACCGCGGCACCGCGATCCTGCTGGCGACGCCGGTGATCGCAGGTCTGCTGCTCGGCCTTTATGTGGTCAAGGTCGGTGGTGACTTCATGCACGCGCGCATGGTCCTGCCGGTCATCTTCCTCCTCGTCCTGCCGGTCCTGCTGGTGCCGGTGACGAAGGCCCTGGTGCCGGCCGTCGCCGCGACCGCCGTCTGGGCCGCCTATTGCGGCTCCACCTACTCGGTCCACTTCTACGACCAGAAGCACGCCGTCGCCGAGGACGAGCGCGTCGGCTACCAGCAGTGGACCGGACGGCCCAACCCGGACACCTCGGCGGCATACACCAACCGCGAGCGGGGAATCGGGCTGGCGATCGCTTCGTGGACCGCGCACGGCCAGCGCGTCCTCACCTCCGAGGGCGGGATCGACGTCCCGCTCGACCCGAGCCTGCCCTTCCCCTTCGCCGTGGCCGCCGGGCGGCTCGGCGCGGCCGGCGCCGAGACCCCGCTGGGGGACGAGGTCGTCGACACGCTGGGGCTGGCGAACCCGATCGGCGCACACCTGACCGTCACCACCCCGGGCCGGCCCGGCCACGAGAAGGAGCTGCCGTGGGCGTGGATCCTCGCCGACTACGGCGATCCGGCCGTCGTGGACACCAAGGAGGTCCTCAACGGGGTCTCCCCGGCCTCGGTGGCCGCCGCGCGGCACGCGATGAGCTGCGGGGCGTTGAAGGAGCTGCTGGATTCGACCAGACAGCCCATGACCCCGGGACGGTTCTGGAGCAACCTCACCGGCGCGGTGAGCCGGACGGCGCTGGTCGTCCCGGCAGACCCCTTCGCCGCGGAGCGGAAGTTCTGTCGATGACCGCTTCCGTTCCACAGTTGTGACGCACCGCCTGCCGCCACTCGGCGTAGGGTTGTCTCGCGACGACGGTGTCACCTGATCCTCCGACGATCATCGCCCACTGGTGATCGAATGTCCTTGTTCGGCCCAGCAGTACACAGCGAGAGAATCGGAGAGGATCCCGTGAGGGAGTACCTGCTCGCCATGACGGTGGCACTGGCGGTGACCCTCCTTCTCGGCGGCCCGGTCCGGGCGCTGGCCATCCGGCTGGGACTGGTCCCGGTGATCCGCGAGCGGGACGTGCACGAGACCCCCAAGCCCCGGGTGGGCGGGCTGGCCATGTTCATCGGGCTGGCCGCCGCGCTGACCGTGGCCGGGCACTTCCCGATGCTGGCGCGCAACGTCTACGGCGAGTCCAACACCATCCAGGCGCTGCTGTGGGGCAGCTTCCTGGTGGTGGTGCTGGGCATGGTGGACGACAAGTTCGAGCTCGGTCCGCTGGTCAAGTTCGTCGGCCAGATCTTCGCCGCCTCGGTGATGGTGGTGAAGGGCATCCAGATCAGCTGGCTGGTGATCCCCGGCATCGGCTTCGTGGCCGTGGACCCGACGCTGTCCATCGTGGTGTCGGTGCTGCTGGTGCTGGTGCTGATGAACGCGGTGAACTTCGTCGACGGCCTGGACGGCCTGGCCGCCGGCATCACCTGCATCGCGGGCCTGGCCTCCTTCGCCTACTGCTACCGGCTGGCCATCAGCTACAAGCTCACCGGCGCCACCGCCCCGGCGCTGATCGCGATGGTCACCGTCGGGATCTGCCTGGGCTTCCTGGCCCACAACTGGGCCCCGGCCCGGATGTTCATGGGCGACACCGGCTCGATGCTGCTGGGCATGCTGCTGGCCGCGACCTCCATCACCATCATGGGCGGCATCGACCCCTACCAGCTGGGCGCGGGCCTGAGCCAGACCGACTCGGTGCACAAGCTGGTGCCGGCCTACCTGCCGCTGATCATGCCGATCTCGGTGACCCTGCTGCCGATCGCCGACATGGTGATGGCCGTGGTGCGCCGCACCAAGGCCGGCATGTCCCCGCTGGCCGCCGACAAGGGCCACCTGCACCACCGGATGCTGCAGATCGGGCACTCCAAGCGCCGCGCGGTGCTCATCATGTACTTCTGGTCGGCGCTGGTGGCGTTCGTCACCGTGCTGTTCGCCGTGACGCCCTCGCGCCAGCCGATCGTCTACGGCGCCATAGCGATGACGCTGGTGGGACTGCTGATGCTGCTGGGACCGCGGCTGGGGGACCACCGGGAGCGGCTGCGGACCAAGGCGCTGCGGGTGGGCTCGGCGCCCACGGCCCGCCACCGCCACCGCGCGGGTGCCGGCACCGGCACCGGCAACGCCGCACCGGATCCGGCGGGTGCCGAGCCGGCCATCCCGGCCATAGCGACCTCGGCCGAGAACGGTGCCGACAGCACGAATCCCGACGGCGGAATGCGCTCGCACACCCTGTCGCGTTGATCACACCTCGCGTCCACTCCGCCGTCGCGCCGTGTCCATCCCGGGTACGTTCTCCCAGCTGAAGAAGTACGCACTCTGACGGAGCCGGGCCGGAAAAACACAGGTCGAGGCCGCACCGAAAACCGGTTCGTGCGTAGAACGCGAGCTTGTGATAGCTTTCACGAACAAGGGGATGAGGGGTTGTGAGAAATCCGAACCACCCCCGTAACCTGAACCGACACGACGCGGTGCCGGATCCCCGGCAACGCGCGACCTACAAGACTTCTTGAGGGAAGCCATGCAGGCCATTGACGCCCGATTGTTGCGCGGAGCAGCGGTACCGACCGCTGTCGCCGGCGCGATCGCCGTCGTGCTCTGCACCGTGCTGGTCGGCAGCAAGGGCCTGATCGGAGCGCTGCTCGGCAGCGTCATCACTCTGGCCTTCTTCTCGGTGACGATCGTGGTCATCAGCCGTGTCGCGCAGAAGCAGCCGCAGATGCTGCTCGGGTACGCGATGCTCACCTACCTCGGCAAGATCTTCTTCCTTGCCGCGCTGATGATCGCGTTCAAGCACACCACGCTGTTCCACTTCCGTTCTTTCGGGTTCACCATGTTGGGCCTGACGTTGGTGTGGCTGGCCGCCGAGACCCGTGCGGTGCTGAAGACGAAGATCTTCTACGCGGACCCGTCCGCGATCCCGGACTCGCTCAAGCCGGTGGCGCCCTCGCGCCCGGAGAGCACTGCCGAGTCCGAACCGTCGCCCCTCGGCGGCCGGTAGTCACCCATGACCGCCCATAAACCGGCCTGTGGGCCGGCGCTGACTCCTCGGCTGCCCTCTGTTCGGAATCGAACCGGGTCAGGTCACGAGTTCCTAACGCATTCCAGCGTGCCGCTCACGCCTTCTCAGCTGGGTTTCAGGGAAGGTCATCTCTCCTGCTATCGTCCGAGGCGGCATGAGCAGCATGAGCAGTACACGCAAGACGAAAACCCCCACCGGGAAGCCCGAGAAGAAGGTCGATCCGGCCTCCATCACGGGCTACCTGCTGACGGGCATGGTCCTCTACGGCGGCCTCGGTTGGCTGATCGACAAGTGGGTCGGCACCTCGAACGTGTTCGCACCGATCGGGGTGGTCTTCGGACTCGCAGCGGGCCTGTACCTCACGCTCCGGCAGGTGTCGGTGCTGGAGAGACAGGAACGCGAAGCGCTGCTCCGCAAGCGCCGCGCCCTGGCCGACGTCGAGCCCGAGGACGCGGCCGCGCAGCAGCAGGACCAGTTCGACCCGCACGACCGATAGCCACGACACATCCAGTGCCGATCGCGCGCCCGGGGGCGACCCGGACGCGCCGACACCTGAAGGTTGCCGTCACGATGAGCCAGTCTGGATACACACGATGAGTCTTAGCCTTGCCGCCGGTGTCGGCGCACTGAGCACGGACAGCAGCGGTTGCCACCTCTTCGGCAGCAACAACTGTGGCTTCAGCCACGTCTCGCCGACCTCGGAGGACTTCGACTTCTCCACGCGCCCGGCCTTCCACATCCTCGGCTACGGCGTCACCAAGCCGACCCTGATCGTCGCGCTGATCATCGTGCTGATGGTCACCTTCGGCTGGGCCGCCTTCAACAAGCCGAAGATGGTCCCGCGCGGCGTGCAGAACGTCGGCGAGGTGGCCTATCTGTTCGTGCGCGACCGCATCGCCCGCGACTCGATGGGCAAGCAGGGCGACAAGTACGTGCCCTTCCTGTTCTCGCTCTTCTTCTTCGTCTGGCTGATGAACGTCATGTCGTTCGTCCCGGGCATCCAGTTCCCGGTGAGCTCGGTCTACGCGTTCCCGCTGGCGCTGGCCATCATGGTCTGGCTGACCTACATGTACGCCGGCTTCAAGCGCCACGGCCTGGGCTACTTCCGCGTGCTGGGCGTCCCGAGCGGCGTGCCGCTGGGCATCCTGTTCATCCTGACGCCGATCGAGCTGCTGTCGAACATCTTCATCCGGCCGTTCACCCTGGGCATCCGGCTCTTCGCCAACATGTTCGCCGGCCACCTGCTGATCGCGACGTTCGCCGCCGGCGCCTGGTACATGTTCAGCGTCAAGGGGATCGTCTTCTCCGGCGCGTCCTTCACCATGGCCATCGTGATGACCGGCTTCGAGCTGTTCATCCAGGCGCTGCAGGCCTACATCTTCGTGATGCTGACCGCGAGCTACCTGCAGGGTGCTCTCGAGGAAGCGCACTAATACCCCACACGGCCGTAGTCATCTCAACGGCCAACGAAGACGTGCGGCTCCTTGTTCCCAAGGGGACGCGGTGCAAGACCACAACTCAAGATCCCGCATGACCTATAAGCGACCGGTTGGCGACAAAGCCCGCCGGCCAACCAGAAGGAAAACGAGAGACATGAGCGCTCTGGCGACCACCCTCGCGGACTCGACCATCACCATCAAGGGCATCGGCTTCATCGGGTATGGTCTGTCGGCCATCGGCCCGGGCATCGGCGTCGGCCTGATCTTCGGCAACGGCGTGCAGGCCATGGCCCGCCAGCCCGAGGCCGCCGGCATGATCCGCACCAACATGTTCATCGGCTTCGCGCTGACCGAGGCGCTCGCGCTGCTCGGTTTCGTGGCGCCGTTCGTTCTGAAGTAAAGCGCCGACCCGAGCCCCTACGGACCTAGGGAAGGTAGACCATGATGCCTGCTGCGAACACCGCAGTCGTGCTGGCCGGTGAGTTCAACCCGGTCGTGCCCAAGGGCGACGAGCTCGTCATCGGCACGATCGCGTTCCTGATCATCTTCACGATCTTCTGGAAGAAGCTCCTGCCGAGCATCAAGAAGACCCTGGATGAGCGCACCGACGCCATCGAGGGCGGCATGCAGCGTGCCGAGGAGGCCCAGGCGGCCGCCGCCGCGCTGCAGGAGGAGTACCAGCGCAACCTGACCGAGGCGCGCCACGAGGCCGCCAAGATCACCCAGCACGCTCGCGAGCAGGGTGCCGAGATCGTCGCGTCGATGCGCGCCGAGGGCACCGAGCAGCGCGACAACCTGGTCGCCAGCGGCCGGGCCCAGCTCGACGCCGACGCCGCGGCCACCCGCGCCGCGCTCAAGGGCGACCTGGGCACGCTGGCGATCCAGCTGGCGAGCAAGATCGTCGGGGAGTCGCTGGAGGACGAGGCGCGTCAGCGCGGCACCGTCGACCGCTTCCTGGCCGAGCTCGAGGCCAAGGCCGACGCCCAGGCGTCGGCGAAGGCGGGTGCCTGATGCAGGGCGCCAGCCGCGAGGCCCTCGCGGCCGGAGCCGACCGCCTGGACGCGCTCACCTCCGCGCCCGGTGCCGACAGCACCGGCATCGCCGACGATCTGTCGGCCGTGGCGGTGGCCCTCGGCAAGGACGCGGCGCTGCGCCGCATGCTGACCGACCCGGCCCGGCCGGCGGCCCAGCGCGCGGACATCGCGACCGCGCTGCTGGCCGGCAAGATCAGCGCCGACGCCGCCGCCCTGGTGGCGGGCCTGGTCCGGTCGCGCTGGAGCGCCCCGCGCGACCTGGCCGACGCGGTCGCCGCCCTGGCGGTGCGCGCCGACCTGTCGGTCGCCGAGCGTGACGGCAAGCTGGACGAGGTCGAGGACGAGCTGTTCCGGCTGGGCCGGCTGCTGGACTCCAACGGCGACCTGGCGCTGGCCCTAGCCGACGGCCGGGTCCCGGCCGACAAGCGGGTCGCGCTGCTGGACGATCTGCTGGCCGGCAAGGTCGACCCGACCACGTACCGCCTCGTGGGCCGGCTGGTGGCCAACCCGCGCGGCCGGTCGATCAGCGCCGGTCTGACCGAGATCGGCAAGGAGGCCGCGGCGCGCCGCGAGCGTCTGATCGCCTACGTGACCGCGGCCATGCCGCTGACCGAGCAGCAGCGCGAGCGCCTCACCCAGGTGCTCCAGCGGCTGTACGGGCAGCAGGTCCACCTGAACGTGGACCTGGACCCGACGGTCCTGGGCGGGCTCTCGGTGCGGATCGGCGACGAGGTCATCGACGGCACCGTCGCCACCCGGCTGGGACAGGCGCAGCGGCAACTGGCCGGCTGAGCCGAGCGCCGACGCAGCGGCGCTCGGCGTCAAGGCTTAGCGTCGTACAAGAAGACTGTGCACAACTGAAGACCTCGCAACACCCATCACGAAACGACCTGCGGGTGGTGGCGGCGGGCGGAACTCCGGATGACTCCGGGCCCGCCGTTGCCCGGCCCGGATGATTCTAGGAGAGCAGGAATACTCATGACGGAGCTCACGATCCGTCCGGAGGAGATCCGGGACGCGTTGGAGCGCTTTGTCGACTCCTACAAGGCGCCCGAGGCGTCGAAGGACGAAGTCGGCACCGTCACCGAGATCGGTGACGGCATCGCCAAGGTCGAGGGTCTGCCCTCGGCCATGACCAACGAGCTGCTGAAGTTCGAGGACGGCACCCTGGGCATCGCCCTGAACCTGGACGTCCGCGAGATCGGCGTCGTGGTCCTGGGCGACTACGAGGGCATCGAGGAGGGGCAGCGGGTCGCGCGCACCGGCGAGATCCTGTCCACCCCGGTCGGCGACAACTTCATGGGTCGGGTGGTGAACCCGCTGGGTGAGCCGATCGACGGCCTGGGCCCGATCGAGGCCGAGGGCACCCGCATCCTGGAGCTCCAGGCGCCGGGTGTGATGGCCCGTCAGTCGGTGAAGGAGCCGCTGCAGACCGGTATCAAGGCCATCGACTCGATGACCCCGATCGGTCGCGGCCAGCGTCAGCTGATCATCGGTGACCGGCAGACCGGCAAGACCGCGGTGGCCGTGGACACGATCATCAACCAGAAGCAGAACTGGGAGTCGGGCGACCCGAAGAAGCAGGTCCGCTGCATCTACGTCGCCATCGGTCAGAAGGGCTCCACCATCGCGGCCGTCAAGGGCGCGCTGGAGGAGGCCGGTGCGATGAAGTACACGACCATCGTCGCGGCCCCGGCCTCCGACGCGGCCGGTTTCAAGTACCTGGCGCCGTACACCGGCTCGGCCATCGGTCAGCACTGGATGTACGACGGCAAGCACGTCCTGATCGTCTTCGACGACCTGACCAAGCAGGCCGAGGCCTACCGTTCGATGTCGCTGCTGCTGCGCCGCCCGCCGGGCCGTGAGGCGTACCCCGGTGACGTCTTCTATCTGCACTCCCGCCTGCTGGAGCGCTGCGCGAAGCTGAACGACGAGATGGGCGGTGGGTCGATGACCGGTTTGCCGGTCATCGAGACGAAGGCCAACGACATTTCGGCGTTCATTCCGACCAACGTCATCTCGATCACCGATGGTCAGTGCTTCTTCGAGACCGACTTGTTCAACTCCGGTGTGCGTCCGGCGATCAACGTGGGTACCTCGGTGTCCCGTGTCGGTGGTTCGGCGCAGGTGCGTGCGATGCGTTCGGTGTCCGGTTCGCTGCGTGTGGACCTGGCCCAGTTCCGTGACCTGGAGGCGTTCGCCGCCTTCGCCTCGGACCTGGACGACGCCTCCAAGGCCCAGCTGTCCCGTGGCCAGCGCATGGTGGAGATCCTCAAGCAGGGTCAGTATGAGCCGTACCCGGTCGAGGAGCAGGTGGCCGCGATCTGGATCGGCACCTCGGGCTCGGTGGACGACGTTCCGGTGGCCGACGTGCGCCGTTTCGAGAAGGAGTTCATCTCCTTCCTGAAGACCGACCACGCCGGCGTGCTGGCCACGGTCCGCGAGACCGGTCAGTTCTCCGACGACACGGTCTCGGCGTTCAAGGACGCGGTCGCGCAGTTCAAGCGCGGCTTCGAGCTCGGCGACGGCACGCTGCTGACCGACCAGGACAAGGCCGAGGCCATGGACGCCGACAACGTCGGCCAGGCCACGATCACCAAGCACAAGGCCTGATCGCCGTGGCCTACGACAACACGAGCTCTCGAGTGTGGGAAGGGGTGAACTGATATGGCAGGCCAGCTCCGGGTATACCGGCGCCGGATCGCCTCGGTGAAGGCGACCAAGCAGATCACCCGGGCCCAGGAACTGATCGCCACCGCCCGGATCGTGAAGGCGCAGCAGAAGGTCGCCGCCTCCACGCCGTACGCGGAGGAGATCACGCGCGCCGTCTCGGCGGTCGCCTCGCGCTCCAACGCCTCGCACGCCCTGACCACCGAGCGCGAGCCGAAGGCCGGCACCCGGCCCAAGGCCGCCGTGCTCGTGGTCACCAGCGACCGCGGGTTCTGTGGCGGGTACAACACCAACGTCCTGCGCGAAGCGGAGCAGCTGATGCAGCTGCTGCGCGAGCAGGGCAAGGAGCCGGTCCGCTACGTGGTGGGCCGCAAGGGCGTGTCCTACAACTCCTTCCGCGAGCGGTCGATGGCCGGCACGTGGGTCGGGTTCTCCGACAACCCGGCGTACACCGACGCCCGCGCGGTCGCCGACGAGGTGATCGAGGCCTTCCTGGCCGAGGACGGGATAGACGAGATCCACCTGGTCTCCACCCGGTTCATCTCGATGCTCTCGCAGCAGCCGACCACGGTCCGGATCCTGCCGCTGGCGTACGAGGAGACCACCGAGCCCCCGGCCGGCGGGGTGTTCCCGCTGTACGAGTTCGAGCCGTCCCCGGAGCGGGTGCTGGACGCGCTGCTGCCGCAGTACGTGCGGGCGCGCATCTACAACGCCCTGCTCCAGTCGGCCGCCTCGGAGCACGCGGCCCGCCGCCGCGCGATGAAGTCCGCGACCGACAACGCCGGGGACCTCATCGACAACCTCACCCGGCTGGCGAACGCGGCCCGGCAGGCCGACATCACCCAGGAAATCAGCGAAATCGTGGGCGGCGCGAACGCGCTGGCCGACGCGAACGTGGGAAGTGACTGAAATGACTGCGACCACAGAGACCGTGACGAAGGCCGTCGGCCGCGTCGCGCGCATCATCGGCCCGGTCGTCGACGTGGAGTTCCCCGTCGACGGCATGCCCGACCTGCAGAACGCCCTCACCATCGACTACCCGTTCCTCGGTGAGACCCGCCGGCTGACCCTCGAGGTGGCCCAGCACATCGGCGACGGCATGGTCCGCGCCATCGCGCTGAAGCCGACCGACGGCCTGGTCCGCGGTGCCGAGGTGGTCAACACCGGCGGCCCGATCACCGTGCCGGTGGGCGACATCACCAAGGGCCACGTCTTCGACGTGACCGGCGAGGTGCTGAACCTCAAGGAGGGCGAGGAGTTCCACGCCGAGACGCGCTGGGGCATCCACCGCAAGGCGCCGTCCTTCGACCAGCTGGACTCCAAGACCGAGATGTTCACCACCGGCATCAAGGTCGTCGACCTGCTGACGCCGTACGTGAACGGCGGCAAGATCGGCCTGTTCGGCGGCGCCGGCGTCGGCAAGACGGTGCTGATCCAGGAGCTGATCTACCGCGTCGCGGAGAACTTCGGCGGTGTCTCGGTGTTCGCCGGCGTCGGCGAGCGCACGCGTGAGGGCAACGACCTGATCGCGGAGATGACCGAGACCGGCGTCATCGAGAAGACCGCGCTGGTCTACGGGCAGATGGACGAGCCCCCGGGCACCCGTCTGCGGGTGGCCCTGTCCGCCCTGACGATGGCGGAGTACTTCCGCGACGTGCAGAAGCAGGACGTGCTGCTGTTCATCGACAACATCTTCCGGTTCACCCAGGCCGGCTCGGAGGTGTCGACCCTGCTGGGCCGCATGCCCTCCGCGGTGGGGTACCAGCCGACGCTGGCCGACGAGATGGGTCAGCTGCAGGAGCGCATCACCTCGACCAAGGGTCACTCGATCACCTCGGTCCAGGCGATCTACGTCCCCGCGGACGACATCACCGACCCGGCGCCGCACACCACCTTCACCCACCTGGACGCGACGACGGTGCTGAGCCGTCCGATCACCCAGAAGGGCATCTACCCCGCGGTGGACCCGCTGGACTCCACCTCGCGCATCCTGGACCCGCGGTACATCTCCGCGGCCCACTACGAGTGCGCGACCCGGATCAAGGCGATCCTGCAGAAGTACAAGGACCTGCAGGACATCATCGCGATCCTCGGCATCGACGAGCTCTCCGAGGAAGACAAGATCACCGTGCAGCGCGCGCGGCGCATCGAGCGCTTCCTGTCGCAGAACACCTTCGTGGCGAAGATCTTCACCGGCATCGACGGCTCCTTCGTCCCGCTGGACGAGACCATCGCGGCCTTCACCGCGATCGCCGACGGCAAGTACGACCACGTGCCGGAGCAGGCGTTCTTCATGTGCGGCGGCATCGAGGACCTGGAGAAGAAGGCCAAGGAGCTGGAGCGGGCATGAGCGAGTCGCACGCCGGCGCCCGCCGGTTGAACGTCTCGTTGGTGGCGGCCGACCGCAAGGTGTGGCAGGGCACGGCCGAGATGGTCATCGCCCGCACCACCGAGGGCGACACCGGCGTGCTGCCGGGCCACCAGCCCATCCTGTCCATCCTCGCGCCCTCGGTGGTGACCGTCCGCGGTACCGACGAGGGCACCAAGGAGGTCGTCGTCTCCGGCGGCTTCCTGTCGGTCGCCCGCGACGACGTGTCGGTCCTGGCTGAGAGCGTCCTGCTCCCGTCCGAGATCAACGTGGCGGCGGCCAAGGAGCTGGCCGCCGCGGCCCGCGCGGCCGAGGACGCGGCCGGCGACGACAGCGCGGCCCGCGACCAGGCGCAGGCGGACCTCCGCTTCGCCGAGGCCCAGCTGCGGGTGTCGGGCGACGCCTCCGTGGGCGCCGGACACTGAGGGCCCTGAGGTACACGTAGATGCGGCCGGGACTCGACGGTGAGGAGCTTTCGTAAATGCTCAGCGCTGTCGAGGTCCTGGCCGTCTGTTTTGTGGTGCTCTGCCTGTCGGTGGCGTTCATCCCGATGCGCCGCCACCTGATCCGCCGCGGCGGCGGAGCCTTCGACTGCGCGGTCCGCTTCGGCCCCCTGCCGTCCCCGGGCGACGCCTCCGGCTGGTCCTTCGCCGTCGGCCGCTACCGCGACCTCACGGTGGACCTCTACCGCGTCTTCAGCTATTCCCCCCGCCCCCGCACGAGCCTGGCTCGGCGGGGGTTCGACGTCGTGGCCCGCCGCGACGCCGCCGGCGAGGAGAGCCGCACCCTGCTGCCCGGCTGGGCGGTGCTGGAGTGCTCGGCGGCGGGGCGCGTGGTGGAGCTGGCGATGTCGACGGAGTCCATGATGGCGTTCCTGACGTGGGTGGAGGCGGCGCCTCCGGGGTGGGACATCTCGCGGGTGAGCTGACCGGGCCATGCAGCGGGCACGGCCACCGGCTAGCGTGTCCCCCATGGTGAACCTGACCCGCATCTACACCCGCACCGGCGACGACGGCACGACCGCCCTCGGCGACCTGAGCCGCGTGGCCAAGACCGACGCGCGCCTGGCGGCCTACGCCGACGTCGACGAGGCCAACGCGGCGATCGGCCTGGCCGTGGCCTTCGCGAGGAACGAGCTCGGCATGCTGCACGACGGGATCAGGACCCTGCTGCTGCGCGTCCAGAACGAGCTCTTCGACCTCGGCGCCGACCTGAGCACCCCGCCCGCCGAGAACCCGGAGTACCCGCCGCTGCGCATCGAGCCGGAGTACGTCGAGCGCCTGGAGGCGGCCTGCGACGAGTGGAACGAGACGCTCAGCAAGCTGCGCTCCTTCATCCTCAACGGCGGCACCGTGGTCGCCGCGCAGCTGCACGTCGCGCGCACCGTGGTGCGGCGCGCCGAGCGCAGCGCCTGGGCCGCGGTCGAGGAGTACGGGGACGCGGTGAACCCGCTGGCCGTGAAGTACCTGAACCGGCTGTCGGACCTGCTGTTCATCCTGGCACGGGTGGCGAACACCGACTCGCACGGCGGTGACGGCGATGTGCTGTGGGTGCCGGGCGGCGAGCGGTAGAGAACAAGCTCGAGAGCCCCTGGAACGAGCTCGAGAACGCCTAGAGCGAGCTCGAGAACCTCGCAGCACCACCGCTGACCGTCGCCGTTTCTGCCGCGGTCTCCGTCGCCGTCTCCGTGCCGGTGGAGGGCGCCGTGGAAGCGGTGCCCCCGCTCGGAGTCGGAACGGCGACGGTCGGCTTCGGCCGCAGCACCGCCCCGCCCCGCGCCGGGACCGTGCCCCACTCGCCGTCCCCGCTACTGGTCCACAGACTCATCGCGCCGTCCAGCGCGAAGTCCGCGGCGCTCCAAGCCTTCGGCGGCGTCAGCGCGACGTTCTTCGCGTCGCGCACCTGGATCGTGTCCGCGTAGCGCCCCTTCACCAGCTGCTTGGTGCGGGGGAACACCGCGACGCCGTCGTCGGTCTTCTCCGGGACCAGGTCGCCGCCGGTCTTCGCGTACAGCACCGTCTCGGTCTGCGGCGTGCCGAGGACCACCAGCCGGTTGCTCTGCGGCAGCCACACCGACAGCTCCGCGATCTGCTGCGCGTCGTCGACGTCGTCGGTCGAGCCGGGGCGGGCGTGGGTGAACGTCACCGGCGTCGCGTACACCGACATGCTCGATGCCTTGCCGGTCTGGGTCCCGGTCTGGCTCCCGGTCTGGCTCCCGGTCTGGCTCCCTGTCTGTGTCTCGGTCTGCGTGTAGTCGCCGACCAGGAGCTGGGCCTGGGACGGCGAGCCGTCGGGCCCGTTCGTCCAGCCCTGCATGACGTACAGCCAGGTCTTCTGTGCCTTCTGCGGTGCCCCCTTCGCCGCCGCGCCGTGCCCCGACGAGGCCGGAGCCGGCGCCGGCGTCGCCCCGGTGGTGTCCTGGTCCACCTGCGCCCACAGCGTCGTGACCGTCGCGGTCGCCGTGGGAGCCGTGACGTGCGCCAGCAAGTACGACTTCGCCACGTCCACCGCCTGCGCCGGCACCGCCGCGCCGCGGCTCGGCCAGGCCAGCGCGTTCTCCGGCGGCGTCGGCAGCGCCACGGTGTCGCCGCTCTGCGCCGCCGGCGGTACCGGCACCGGTGCCGGGTACGCGCTGGTCAGATCCACGATCGCGGACGGCGGCGGCGCGGCCGAGGCGGCCCCGCCGTGCACCCCCAGCTGCGAGGCGACCGACGGGCCGAGCACCGCCGCCACCACCAGCACCGCGGTCGCCGAGGCGGCGCGGACCGCGCGGCGGCGCCGCCGGATGCGCGTGGCCCGGGCCATCACCTGGGGGAGCAGGTCGCTCTGCGGCGCCGAGCTGTAGTGGTCGGCGATCAGGCTCAGCGCCCTGCGCAGATCCGGCACGGTCTGCGGTACGGGTGCCCGCGATCCCTCCGGCGATCCCTGCCGCGCCCCCTCCTCGGGGGTCGCCGGTGCGTCGCCGGTCGGCTCATCACGGTCAGGCCGCGCGTTGTCCCAGGTGTCCATGGCGCCAGGGAAGACGCGAATCGAAAGCCGCAGGTTGCCTGCCGGTCACCCGGAGGCGGTAGCGGAGTGTGCCAGGATGGCCGGTCGTGGAGCGTTTCAAAGTTGCCGGAGGGGCCCGCCTCGCGGGCGAGATCGCGGTGTGCGGCGCGAAGAACAGCGCGCTGAAGCTGATGGCGGTCGCCCTGCTGGCCGAGGGTCGGACCGAGCTGCGGGGCGTCCCGCGCATCCTGGACGTCGAGCTGATGGCCGAGCTGCTGCGGCGGCTGGGCTGCGGCGTCCGCCTGGACTGGGAGCCGGGGCCGGAGCGGGAGGACGGCCCGCAGAAGGGGTCGGCCCTCGTCATCGACGTGCCGGAGGATCCGGGCACCGAGGCCGACTACGACCTGGTGCGCCGGCTGCGCGCGTCGATCTGCGTGCTGGGCCCGCTGCTGGCGCGGCGCGGGGAGGCCAAGGTGTCCTACCCCGGCGGCGACGCCATCGGGTCGCGCGGCCTGGACATGCACATCGACGGCCTGGAGCGGCTCGGCGCCGACATCTCCCAGGAGCACGGCTTCCTGGTCGCCTCGGCCCCGAACGGCCTGCTCGGCGCCAGCATCCTGCTGGACTTCCCGAGCGTCGGCGCGACCGAGAACATCCTGATGGCCGCGGTGCTGGCCAAGGGGACCACGGTCATCGACAACGCCGCGCGCGAGCCGGAGATCGTCGACATCTGCGCGCTGCTGGCCTCGATGGGCGCCAAGATCGACGGGTCGGGCACCTCCACGCTGGTCATCGAGGGCGTGGACACCCTGAGCCCGGCGCCCTCGCCGCACCAGGTGGTGGCCGACCGGATCGTGGCCGGCATGTTCGCGGTCGCGGCCACCATGACCCGCGGCGACGTGCGGGTGGACGGCGGCAACGCCGCGCACCTGGAGATCGCCCTGGACAAGCTGACGCAGGCCGGCGCGACCGTGCTGCCGGACGAGACCGGGTTCCGGGTGACGATGGACCGCCGCCCCCGGGCCGTGGACATCATCACGCTGCCCTACCCGGGCTTCGCCACCGACCTGCAGCCGCTGTTCGCCGCGATGAACTCGATCGCCGAGGGTACCTCGATGGTCACCGAGAACCTGTTCGACGCGCGCTTCGTGTTCCTACAGGAGCTGGCGCGCCTGGGCGCCTCGGTGCGCACCGAGGGGCACCACGCGATCGTGCGCGGCGTCGAGCGGCTGTCCGGGGCGCCGGTGCGGGCCACCGACATCCGGGCCGGGGCCGGGCTGGTGCTGGCCGGGCTGGTCGCCGACGGCCACACCACGGTGTCCGACGTCCGGCACATCGACCGCGGCTATCAGGGCCTGGTGACGCAGCTGCGCTCGCTGGGCGCGCAGATCGAGCGGGAGCCGGACCCGGACCCGTACCCGTAAGCACGGCGCAGGATCTGTGAGGACGTCCTGGAAGAAGCCCTGGAAGAGCCCCGGAAGAAGCCCTGGCAGACGCCCGTGACGAGCGTTACGCCGCCGTTCACACCGGGTACGGCCGACCCCGCGTTATCTTTTGGACGTCCAAGCAAATCACCCTTGTGAAGTATGAGGTAGCGCAGTGTCCAAGAAGCTGACCGTCATCGGCGCCGGTCTGATGGGTTCGGGGATCGCGCAGGTGGCCGCCGCCGCCGGTTACGAGGTCGCGGTCCGCGACGTGACCGACGCCGCCCTTGAGCGCGGTGTCGAGGGCATCCGCGCCTCGCTGGAGAAGTTCGCTTCCAAGGGCCGCTACACCGCCGAGGAGGTCCAGGCGGCGATGGGCCGCATCACCACGACCACCGAGCTGGCCGAGGCGGTCGCCGACGCCGACGTGGTCGTCGAGGCGGTGTTCGAGAACGTCGAGGTCAAGCAGGAGATCTTCCGCGAGCTGGACCGGCTGGCCAAGCCCGGCGCGGTCCTGGCCACCAACACCTCGGCGATCCCGATCACCCAGATCGCGGCGGTCACCTCCCGCCCGCAGGACGTGGTCGGCACCCACTTCTTCTCCCCGGTCCCGATGATGCAGCTGTGCGAGCTGGTCCGCGGCTACAAGACCTCCGACGAGACGCTGGCCAAGGCCCGGGCCTTCGCCGAGGAGATCGGCAAGACCTGCATCGTGGTGAACCGCGACGTCGCCGGCTTCGTCACCACCCGCCTGATCGCCGCGCTGGTGGTGGAGGCGGTCAAGCTCTCCGAGTCCGGCGTGGCCACCGCCGAGGACATCGACCTGGCCTGCAAGCTCGGCTTCGGCCACGCCATGGGCCCGCTGGCGACCACCGACCTGACCGGCGTGGACATCCTGCGCAACGCGACGCGGAACATCTACACCGAGACCCAGGACGAGAAGTTCAGCCCGCCGGAGCTGCTGAACCGCATGGTCACGGCCGGCGACCTCGGCCGCAAGTCCGGCAAGGGCTTCTACAACTACTCATAGGCCTGAGCTACTCATAGGCCCTGGCCGGGGTGGAACGAGGCCCCGGTCGGGCTGAAACGAGGCCGCGGCGGCCGCCGGTGCGCGAAAAACCGGCGGACGCCGCGGCCTCGTCCTGTCAGGATCACGATCATGACGCTTTCGTTCGCCGAGAAGCCGGTCCTGCCCGGCGAGCTGGTCACCCTGCGCCCGGTGGCCGTCGAGGACGCACCCGGTCTGCTGGAGCTGCTCGCCGACCCGGAGAGCTCCCGGCTGACCGCCACCCGCGCCGAGCCCGACCCCGAGGTCGCGCGGCGGTGGTACGCGACCCGCGGCGAGCACGACGACCGGCTGGACCTCGCGATCGTCGAGAACGCCACCGGGACGTACGTCGGCGAGGTGGTGCTGAACGACCTGCACGTCGAGAACCGCTCGTGCGGCTTCCGCATCTCGTTGGTCGGCCCGCGCGTCTTCGGGCGCGGATACGGCACCGAGGCGACGCGCCTGGTGCTGCGGCACGCGTTCGAGACGGTCGGGATCCACCGCGTCGAGCTGGACGTGTACACGTTCAACCCGCGCGCCCGGCGCGTGTACGAGAAGGCGGGCTTCGTCCTGGAAGGGACGAAGCGCGAGGCGCTGCTGTGGGACGGCCAGTGGTTCGACGCCTACGTGATGGCCATGCTGGAGACCGACTGGCGCGCGGCGGCCTGATCGCGGTCCAGCCGCCGCAGGCTCGCCACCCGCTGTAGGACGCCGAGCCCGGTCACCACCGCGCCCAGGCCCAGCCAGCCGACCGGCCCGGCGGCCAGGACCACGGTGGAGAGCACCACCGGCCCCGCGGAGCGCTCGACCGCCTGCGCCATCCCGGCGACACCCAGGTACGAGGCCTGAGCGTCGGCCGGCGCCAGGGACACCGCCAGCTCCCAGGACACCAGCGAGCGCACCAGTTCGGCGCCGGTCAGCACCACCGCCGCGGCCAGCAGCGCCACCGCCTCGACCGCCGCGCCGCCGCGGGCGGACCCCGCGATCAGCGCGCAGCCGGCGAGCAGCGCCACGCCGTACCAGCAGGCCGCGCGCGCCGCGGAGCGGGCGCCGGCGACCCTGGAGGTGACCGGCATCTGCAGGAATACACACATCAGGGTGTTGATCACCATGACGGCCGGGATCACCGCGTGCGGCGCGTCGGTGCGGGTCACCGCCCACAGCGGGATGCCGACGGTCATGATCGTGTCGTCCAGGTTCAGGAAGGTGTCCAGCACCACGAACAGCAGGTAGCCCGGATCGCGCCAGGGGCTGCGGCCGCGTGCTTCGGCCTTCTTCCCACCAGCGTTGTCGGCGGCGTCGGCGGAGGAGGGGGCGGAGTCGGCGGCGGCCCGCACCGGCGCGCGCCGGCTCGTCCGCATCACGATCGCCGCCACCGCCAGGTACGACAGCCCGTCGAGCACCACGACGACCTCGTACACCCGCGTCGTCCCGAGGGCGACCGCGATCGCCGCGAGCCCCGCGCCCAGCGCGTACGCCGCGTTCATCACCACCCGCGACAGGGCCCGGTACGTCGTGCGCCGGTCTCCGGCGGTCTGGCCGGCGAACACGATCTCCATCGTCTTCGATCCGCGGTCGCACAGCGTGGTCGCGGTCGTGACCGCCAGCAGCGGTGCGAAGCCGTGGCACAGGGGTACCGCGCACAGCGTCAGCACCCTGATGAGATGGCAGGCCACCAGGATCGTGCGCACCGGGTACCGCTCGGCCAGCTCGCCCGCGATCGGCGGTCCGGCGATCCCCACGAGCCCGGCCACGCCCAGCAGTGCACCGATCTGCCCCGCGCTGAGGTGGGCCACCACCGTGAAGTACAGGACCAGCGCGGAGGACCAGACGCCGTTGCCGACCCGGTCCAGGAACAGCGCCGCGAGCATCCGGCGGGCGTCGTGTCCGCCAGGTGGGTTACGCAGCTGCGCGATCGTCGAGGTGCGTTTCGGGGCCGGTCCGGCGGTGGCGGACGCACCGGTCCGGCGCCCCGTGTCGCCGGTCCCGATGCCACCGCTCGCCGATTGGCTCCTGCGCCACCCCATGTCCCACCCCTAGCGTCAGCCCTGCAGGTCCTCCTGGAGTGTGACGCAGGCAATCGCTCGATGTCAAGAAGCTTGATGTCGAGATAGTGGCGTTCCGGTGCGTCGTGCGCCGATGTGCGCAAGGTCACCGGTGACACTCCTGTTACCCGTCAGTAGGCTCCGGACCAAGGCGCCGACCCCACTCTGCCGGGGCGGCGACACCATCCACCTTGGGAGCCCCCGTGACCGAGCGCGGCAGTTCTTTCGAGCGAGACCGCCCCTGGGTGATGCGGACTTACGCCGGCCACTCCACCCCGGCCGAGTCCAACGCCCTGTACCGCAGGAACCTGGCAAAGGGCCAGACCGGTCTGTCGGTCGCCTTCGACCTGCCCACGCAGACCGGCTACGACCCGGACTCGATCCTGGCCCGCGGGGAGGTCGGCAAGGTCGGCGTGCCGGTCTCGCACCTGGGCGACATGCGCGCGCTGTTCGACGGCATCCCGCTGCAGCGGATGAACACCTCGATGACCATCAACGCCCCGGCCATGTGGCTGCTGGCGCTGTACCAGGTGGCCGCCGAGGAACAGGGTGCCGATGTCGCGGCGCTGGCCGGCACCACGCAGAACGACATCGTCAAGGAGTACCTGTCGCGCGGGACCTATGTCTTCCCGCCCGGCCCGTCGCTGCGGCTGATCACCGACACCATCGCCTACACGGTGGCGAACCTGCCGAAGTGGAACCCGATCAACATCTGCTCCTACCACCTGCAGGAGGCCGGCGCGCAGCCGGTGCAGGAGGTCGCCTACGCGCTGTCCACGGCGATCGCCGTGCTCGACGGCGTGCGCGACTCCGGGCAGGTGGCGCCGGAGGACTTCGGCCAGGTGGTCGGGCGCATCTCGTTCTTCGTCAACGCCGGCGTGCGCTTCGTCGAGGAGATGTGCAAGCTGCGGGCCTTCGCGGCGCTCTGGGACCGGATCACGCGCGAGCGCTACGGCGTCGAGGACGAGAAGCTGCGCCGCTTCCGCTACGGCGTCCAGGTCAACTCCCTGGGGCTGACCGAGGCCCAGCCGGAGAACAACGTGCAGCGGATCCTGTTGGAGATGCTGGCCGTCACGTTGTCCAAGGACGCGCGGGCGCGCGCCGTACAGCTGCCGGCGTGGAACGAGGCGCTGGGCCTGCCGCGGCCGTGGGACCAGCAGTGGTCGCTGCGCATGCAGCAGGTGCTGGCCTACGAGTCGGACCTGCTGGAGTACCCGGACCTGTTCGCCGGCTCGAAGGTGGTCGAGGCCAAGACCGACGAGATCGCCGACGCGGCCTGGGCGGAGATCGAGCGCATCCAGGAGCTCGGCGGCGTCGTGGCGGCCGTGGAGTCCGGCTATCTGAAGGCGCAGCTGGTCGGCGCGCACGCCGAGCGGCGCGCGAAGATCGAGTCCGGCGAGATGACGGTCGTGGGCGTCAACAAGTTCACCGAGACCGAGCCGAACCCGCTGACCGCCGACCTGGACGCCGCGATCCAGACCGTCGACCCGGCCGTGGAGCAGCACGCCGTGGCGGCGCTGAAGGAATGGAAGGAGCAGCGGGACGGCGCGGCGGTGGACGCCGCACTGGCCCGGCTGCGCCGGGAGGCCGGAACGGAAGCGAACCTGATGGACGCGACGCTGGAGTGCGTGCGCGCCGGGGTCACCACGGGGGAGTGGACCGGGGTGCTGCGTGAGGTCTTCGGCGAGTTCCGGGCGCCCACCGGCGTCTCGGGCTCCACCGGGACCGCGATCCCGTCGGAGGAGCTCGTGGAGCTGCGCCGCGAGGTGGATCAGGCCTCTGAGGAGCTCGGCCGGCGGCTGCGGCTGCTGGTCGGCAAGCCCGGTTTGGACGGCCACTCCAACGGTGCCGAGCAGATCGCGGTGCGCGCCCGCGACGCCGGTTTCGAGGTCGTGTACCAGGGGATCCGGCTGACGCCGGCGCAGATCGCGGCCGCCGCGGTGGCCGAGGACGTGCACTGCGTCGGGCTGTCGGTGCTGTCCGGCTCGCATCTGCAGCTGGTGCCGGAGGTGTTGAAGGAGCTGCGGGCCTCCGGGGCCGGCTCGGTGCCGGTGGTGGTCGGCGGCATCATCCCCGACGCCGACGCGCGGGCGCTGCGCGAGGCCGGCGTGGCCGCGGTGTTCACCCCGAAGGATTTCGGGATCACGCAGATCCTGCACACCATCGTCGAAGAGATCCGGCGTGCCGGATCGGTCGCGGTCTGAGCGGACTCCCTCGCCGCCGGACGCGAATCGGCGCCCTTCCCCCGGAGATATCCCCTAGGGAAGGGCGCCGATTTGTAGGCCCGCCCGTCTCCCACCACCGCCCGTTAAGGAGACGCTGCGCGTCACAGTATGAACTTTTATGCGAGCTCGAATTCACTCAACGACGAATCAGGCGTCGGCCTTCTCGGCGGCTTCCTTCTCCGCGATGGCGTCCGGGTGGTGCTCGCCGGCGAATTCGCGGCCCAGCACCTCGTGCGTGACCCGCAGGTGGTCGATGCCGGTCTCGCCGTGCTCGGCGGCGTGGCCGTCCAGGGCGTTCAGGATGCGCTCGACGGGCTCGTGGTGGCCTTCCAGGCGCTGCTCGGCGTAGTAGGCGATGCCCAGCTTCATGAACAGCTTCGCGCCGTGCCGGTGGGCGCTCCACTCCTCGGCTTCCTCAACCGCGCCCTCGAAGCTCTTCTCGGTGATCTCGAGGCACTTGGCTATGAAACTCATCGGTCTGCGACTCCTCGCGTCGAAACGGCGCCCATCGACACTATCGACGAGGCGTATGCGTGCTCCCCTACACGCCCCTGCCGTGACGGACAGAGTGCGGGTTAGCAGCGTATCGAGCTGAATGATAGCGGCAACTGCGAGAACGGGTTACGGCGAAGTGCGTATGCGGGACTAGTACTGCGATAGGGGAAGCTCTGCGTCTGCCCCGTGGGAACATCGAGTAATGAACCAGTCGCCATCGGCTCGCGCGCGCAACCTGATCGCCGGCCATCCCGGGCGCACGGCGGACGCGCGCCGCGCCGCCCTGCGGTTGTTCGTCCCCGAGGACGGCGACGCGCCGGTGCTGACACCGTTCCTGTTGTCGGTGGCCGCCGACGCGGCCGAGGACGATCTGGTCCGCATCGAGGCGATCAGGGTGCTGCCGATCGCGTACATACCGGAGGGCGGCCCCGCGGCCTCCGTTCGAGCGGCCCTGATCCGGCTGGCCGCGGAGGACTCCGACTCCGACGTCCGCAACACCGCCGGCTACACCGTCTTCGATCTTCCCGGGGCCGAGGACGACGTCGCGCGGATGCGGGAGCTGATCGCGGCCGAGGAGGACGAGTTCGTCGCGGAGAACATCGACGCGTCTTTGGAGCTGTTCCTGGAACGCAGGAAGCGCAGAGGTGTTGTTGAGGAACCGTCGGGTTGATCGGCACCGCACCGGTAGTCGTCCAGTCACCCACGGCAGCCCGGATGCGCGGCGCACCGCTTTCCCGTTGATAGGCTCCGATCCCATGCGCATCGTCATCGCCCACTGCACCGTCGACTACGCCGGCCGTCTGTCCTCACACCTCCCGGAGGCCAAGCGCCTGCTGATGGTGAAGAACGACGGCAGCGTCTCGATCCACGCCGACGACCGCGCCTACAAGCCGCTCAACTGGATGTCGCCGCCGTGTGTGCTCAAGGAGACCGCCGGCGACGAGGACGGCGGCCTGGTCTGGACGGTCACCAACAAGGCCGGCGAGCGCCTGGTGATCACTCTGCGCGACATCGAGCTGGACTCCAGCCACGACCTCGGCGTCGACCCCGGCCTGCAGAAGGACGGCGTCGAGGCGCACCTGCAGGAACTGCTGGCCGAGCAGATCGAGACCCTGGGCACCGGCTGGACCCTGGTCCGCCGCGAGTACCCGACCGCCATCGGCCCGGTGGACATCATGGCCCGCGACGCCGACGGCGCCCACGTCGCCGTGGAGATCAAGCGCCGCGGCGAGATCGACGGCGTCGAGCAGCTGACCCGCTACCTGGAACTGCTCAACCGCGACCCGCTGCTGGCCCCGGTCCGCGGGGTGTTCGCGGCGCAGGAGATCAAGCCGCAGGCGCGGGTGCTGGCCGCGGACCGCGGGATCGAGTGCACGGTGCTGGACTACGAGGTGCTGCGCGGGATGGACGACCCGAGTTCGCGGTTGTTCTGAGGGCCGATTCGCCCCGAGTCGGTACTGATCCGGCCCCGCCGGCTGCCCGTGCGCGTCCCGTTTTCGTCCCCCCTTGGCTGGAGCGGGGAGGGTGAATCAGGATGTTGTCTCGAAGGTAACCGACACGGTGGGAGCAGAGAAATGCAACTCAGCAGAAGAACCCTGCTAGCGGGGGCGGCGGCCGCGGTGGCCGCGCCGGCCACGCTGTACCTGGCCGAGGGCACCGCGCAGGCGTACGCGAGCTACGACGTCGCGGTGTGCGAGCAGTACCACAACCAGATACAGATCTACTCCTCGGCGGCCGGCTGGACCTCGCCGGAGTGGATCTGGTCGCCCGGCGCCGGCGGCTGGGCCAACCTCTCGGACGTGAAGTTCCGCAGCACGGCGAAGTTCGGGGAGGTGGCCCTGGTCGCGGCCTCCGGCGGCAACGTCGGCATGGTGGACAAGAACGCGTCCGGCACGCAGGGCACCGGCAGCCTGCTGTGGGAGGCCTCGCCCGGCTCCAACCCGCACGCGATCGAGCGGATCCCGAACATCGGCGCGGTGGTCGCCGCGTCCTCCGGCGGCTACCTGCACGTCTACGGGCCGACCGCGATCAACGACCCGAGCACGCTGGCGCTGGTGCAGACCGTCAGCTTCCCGGGCGCGCACGGCCTCTGGTACGACGACGTGCACAACCGCTTCTGGGCGGTCGGCCAGGACAAGGCGACGTCGTACGCGGTCAGCGGCACCTACCGGAACACCCGACGGGGTCGACGTCTCGATCGGCACGGGCAACCTGGGCCACAGCCTGGACGCGTCGTACAAGGACAGCGGCATCCTGCTGGTGAGCCACACCAGCGCGGTGATCGCCATCAACAAGACGACGCACGCGGTGAGCACGGTGCACGCCAATCACGCGGTGAAGTCCTTCAGCCAGCACTCCTCCGGCGAGGCGTTCTGGGTGCAGAGCACCGGCAAGGCGTACCACGGCGACACCCGCGACTGGGTGAACCCGGACGTGCAGTTCTTCAACGCCGCGGGCGCGACCTCCTTCACCCGCGGCCTGTCCTACGGCGCGGAGTTCTACAAGGCCCGCCTGCACGCAGTCGGCTACCACTGACGGCACGCCGCCGATGCAGACCCCGGACATGCGCCAGCTCAGATCCTTCCTGGCCGTCGCCCGCGAACGCCTCGCCGCCGGCGCCGCCCTCGTCGCCGCCGACCTCGACGCCCTGGTCGACGAGGTGCGGCGCACAGCTTGACCCATGGGGCCCCAGTGGGACCGGCGCGAAGGCAGCGCGCCGGCTTCGCGTGGCGGAGCGTAGAGCGGGATCGAGCGCCGCCAGCAGGGTATCCGTCCCAGCTCTGGACCGGGATGCCGAGAGATGTTGGACATCAGTCGTGTGCTGATGTCGTTTTGAAAGCCCTTCGCCCCGACAGGTTAGAAGACCTCCGGGTTGGGCCATGCCTCTAGGTGTATCCCCTACCGGGAGGAGTCCTCTGATATGTCCCTCGATGTTTCCCCGGATCTGCTTGACGCCGCCGAGCGCGGTGAGGTGACCGACGAGCAGTTCGCCGAGTGCGTGCGGGACTCGCTGCCCTACGCGTGGCGGATGGTCAGCGACCTGTCGACCCGGCTGCACGTGGACGGCGCGGACGGGACCGGCTTCGTGGACAACACCACGCCGCCGCCGGACGAGCAGGCGCGCGGGCAGCTGCTCCGGGCTCTGGCCAGCGACGCCATCCGCGGCTGCCTGGAGCGGCACTTCGCGGTCAAGCTGGCGTTCCAGAACTGCCACCGGGTCGCGGTCTTCCCCGTCGGGACGTCCGCGGACTCCGAGGTGTACGGCAGGTTCACCTCTGTTCGTGCACAGCTCCTGAACCAGTCGCCGCTGCTGCGCGACTGCTGAGCCGCGGGTCCTGCGGAGCTGGTGGGGACGGTTCGGGTTCGGATAGCCGTACTGGAATACGGGCTGGTGCGGGCTTCCCGAATCGAGGCCGGAGGACTTGCGAAAGGCCGGTGGCGTCCCAGGGGGCAGGGGACGCCACCGGCTCTTCTTTGTCTCCGGCAGGACTCATACCCGTTCAGGCGCCGCGTAACAGTGGGAGCACTGAACTTCCCAAAGCCTTGATGTTCTCCAGCGTATGGTCGGGGCCGCCGCCCTCGACGAAGAGCAGGAAGTGTTCGATCCCGGTCGCTTGGCGGGCCTGTAGGATGCGGTCGGCGCAGTACGAGGCCGGCCCGATCGGGTGGATCGCCGTCAGGTGCTCGGCGTAGGCGTCGGGGTCGCGCATCGGCTGCCGGGTCCCGTCGAACCGGACATGCGCGGCCATCCCCGGGCGCAGCCACGTGGGCATCGTCTGTCGCAGAAGGCTGATTCCCGACGCGCGGGACTCGGCGACCTGGGCGACCACCACCGAGGCATGCGGCGCGCCGACCCCGTAGGCCCGCACCATCTCCGCCTTCTCGGCGTCGTCGGAGTGCATGCCGAGCAGCATCGGCAGCCGGCGTGCGGCTGCCATGGCCGCCGTCTCGGGGGACGTGCACGCCACCAGCATCCGCGGACGTCCGCGCGGCACCACGGGGACCTCGCGGAACCGGTGGAACTCGCCGTCATAGGAAACAGAGTCCTGAGAACCCCAGGCGCACAGGACGTCCAGCGCCTCGGCGAGGGCCCGGTGCGACAGCCCTTCCATCCCGGTGCCGAACACCTCCAGGTCCACCCACGGCCCGCCGCGCCCGACCCCCAGCGTGAACCGGCCGCCGGTGAGCACGTCGAGCATCGCCGCCTGCTCGGCCACCGCGACCGGGTGCGCCGTGGACAGCACCGTCACGGCGGTCCCGATCCCGATCCTCCGGGTGCGCCCGGCCAGCAGTGCGGCGAAGGTGAGAGCTGACGGGCAGGTGCCGTACGGCATGAAATGGTGCTCGGCCACGAAGACGTCGTCGAACCCGGCGTCCTCGGCGGCGGTGCCGTAGTCCAGGGCGGTCTGCAGCGTCCGCTCCGGCGAGATGCCCGGAAAGCCCGCTGCCAACAGGAAAACACCGATGCGCATGGGTACCAGTGTGTAACCCATGTGGGCACTCTCACAGGCAAGAAGGTGCTGTCAGAACAGGGGTGTCGCGTAGATACTGACCAGTAACCGCAGACTCCATCCCTCTAGGTAGCTGCGAGTCACCAAAACTCAAGGAGACGGATACCCATGCCCCGCGAGTTCACCACCATCGGCATCGTCGGCCTGGGCACCATGGGCGCCGGCATCGCCGAAGTCATGGCCCGCAACGGCATCAAGGTCATCGGCGTCGAGGTCGACGACGCCGGCCTGGCCCGCGGCCGCGGCCACCTGCAGGCCTCCGTGGCGCGCGCGGTCAAGCGCGGCAAGCTGACCGACGCCGAGGCCGGGGAGCTGACCGACCGGATCACCTTCAGCACCAGCCTGGACGACCTGGCCGCGGCCGAGCTCGTCGTCGAGGCCGTGCCGGAGGACCTGGCGCTCAAGCGCTCCGTCTTCCAGCGGCTGGACGCGATCTGTCCGCCCGAGACAGTCCTGGCCACCAACACCTCGGCGCTGTCGGTCACCGAGATCTCGGTGGCGACCGCCCGGCCCTCGCGCGTGGTGGGCGTGCACTTCTTCAACCCGGCCACGGTCATGAAGCTGGCCGAGGTGGTGCGCACCGTGGTCACCGACCCGGAGGTGGTCGACGACGTCGAGGCCCTGGTGCGCCGGCTCGGCAAGGACGACGTCACCTGCGGCGACCGCGCCGGCTTCATCGCCAACGCGCTGCTGTTCGGCTACCTGAACCACGCGGTGGCGATGTACGAGCAGAAGTACGCCACCCGCGAGGACATCGACACCGCCATGAAGCTCGGCTGCGGGCTGCCGATGGGCCCGCTGGCGCTGCTGGACCTGATCGGGATCGACACCGCCTACGAGATCCTGGACACGATGTACAAGCAGGGACGCGACCGGCTGCACGCCCCGGCGCCGATCCTGAAGCAGATGGCGACCGCGGGCCTGCTCGGCCGCAAGACCGGCCGCGGCTTCTACACGTATGAGGGCTCTGACTCCCCGGTCGTGGTCGACGACGAGCAGACCCCCGTCGCCGGCGGCCGGGGCCGGCACGGCGACCAGGTCCGCGAGGTGCGCAAGATCGGCGTCGTGGGCTCGGGCACGATGGCCAACGGCATCGCGGAGGTCTGCGTCAAGGCCGGGTACGACACGGTGCTGGTGGCCCGCGCCACCGCCAAGGCCGACGCGGCGCGCGCGGCGATCGGGCGGTCGCTGGAGAAGGCGGTGCAGCGCGGCAAGCTGACCGAGCAGGACCGGGACGCGGCGCTGGCCCGCCTGCACGGCACCGTCGACCTGGCCGACCTGGCAGAGGCCGACCTGGTGATCGAGGCGGTGGTGGAGGACGTCGAGGTCAAGCGCGCGCTGTTCGCGAACTTCGACGAGCTGTGCAAGCCCGGCGCGATCCTGGCCACCACGACCTCCTCGCTGCCGGTCATCGAGTGCGCGATGGCCACCCGGCGGCCGGCCGACGTGATCGGCGTGCACTTCTTCAACCCGGCGCCGGTGATGAAGCTGGTCGAGGTGGTGCGCACGGTGAAGACCGCGGACGACGTGGCCGCCACGGTGCACGAGGTGTGCGCGAAGCTGGGCAAGGTCGCGGTGGACTGCGGCGACCGCGCCGGGTTCATCGTGAACGCGCTGCTGTTCCCGTACCTGAACGACGCGGTGAAGATGCTGGAGGCGCACTACGCCACGAGCGAGGACATCGACACCGCGATGAAGCGCGGCTGCGGCTACCCGATGGGCCCCTTCGAGCTGCTGGACGTGGTGGGCCTGGACGTGTCGCTGGCCATCCAGCGGGTGCTGTACCTGGAGTTCCGCGAGCCCGGCTTCGCGCCGGCGCCGCTGCTGGAACACCTGGTGACCGCGGGATACCTGGGACGCAAGGCGGGTCGTGGGTTCCGGGATTACGGGTCCCGCTGACGGATCCCGCTGGTCGAGACGGCCGTGTCCGCCGGGACGACCGGGTGGCCGAATGCCGGGCGCGGGCTGATTACCCTGGAGGTATGAGCCCGCGCCGCCGCCCGCCCCGCCGCTCCGACGTCCCCGACGACGAACAGGACGGCGCGAACGCCCGCATGGCGTCGCGGGTCCTGGGCTTCGACCGGATCGAGAACGGACCCGACGGCCGGGACTGGGCCGTGCGTGGGATCCCCGGGCAGGCCGCGCAGAAGGTGTACCGGTGCCCCGGGTGCGAGCAGGAGATCCGGGCCGGGGTGCCGCACATCGTGGCCTGGCCCAAGGAGGACCACGGTGTCGGGGTGCATGACCGGCGGCACTGGCACACGCCGTGCTGGAACGCGCGCTCGCGGAGGCGAGCCAGGTAAAGGATTTCCACAAACTCAGGGCACCGACACGCCGCGCTCTTGGCGATCCGCGCACCGACCCGCGATCATTTCCGCCATGGACCGCACATTCGAGGAACTGATCGCGGAAGGCCACGCGGTCGACGTCAGCGGCTGGGACTTCTCCTGGCTGGACGGCCGCGCCACCGAGGAGCGCCCGCCGTGGGGGTACCAGCGGCAGATGGGTGAGCGCATCGGCCGGGCGCACCTGCACCTGGACATCCAGACCGGCGGCGGCGAGGTGCTGGCCGGGGTGCCGCAGCGGGCCTCCGGCGGCATGGTCGCCACCGAGGGCTGGCCGCCGAACGTCGCGGTCGCGCAGCGGAATCTGCGGGACAAGGGCGCGGTCGTCGTCTTCGACGAGGACGAGCCGCCGCTGCCCTTCGCCGACAACACCTTCGACCTGGTCACCAGCCGGCACCCGGTGATGGCGCACTGGCGGGAGATCGCCCGGGTCCTGGCGCCCGGCGGCACCTACTTCTCCCAGCACATCGGCCCGGACAGCGGGCACGAGGTCTACGAGTGGTTCCTGGGCCCCAAGCCGACCGGCAGGAGCTTCCGCGAGCCGGAGCTGGCGCGCCAGGAGGTCGCGAAGAACGGCCTGGAGCTCGTGAGCCTGGACGAGGCCGAGTTGAAGATGGAGTTCTTCGACGTCGGCGCGATGGTCTACTTCCTGCGCAAGGTCATCTGGTTCGTGCCGGACTTCAGCGTCGAGAAGTACCGCGAGGACCTGATGCGGCTGCACGAGCACATCGGCCGTGAGGGCTCGTTCGTGGCGTACTCGCGGCGTTTCCTGATCGAGGCGCGCAAGCCCGAAGCCTGAGATCCCCTATAGTCCCCGGCATGACCGCACTCACGGGGGCCTCACGAGTCTTCTCCCGGTCGGACCTGACCCTGTTCGGGCTGACCGGGCTCGCGGTCCTGGGCTCGGCACTGGTGACGTCCGGCTCGCTGGCCCCGTTCCTGGTGACCGGGGCCGCCGTCACCCTGGTCGCGGCGATGGTCGGGCGCGCGGTGGACCACCTGGCCGACCGCCTCGGGGCCGGCGCGGTCGGCGTGCTGCAGGGGGCCCTGGGCAACCTGCCGGAGCTGTTCGTGTCGGTGTTCGCCCTGCGGGCGGGCCTGACCACCGTCGTGAGCTCGGCGATCATCGGCTCGATCATGGCGAACCTGCTGCTGGTGCTCGGCCTGTCGTTCGTGGTGGGCAGCGCGCGGCACGGGGTGCTGCGGTTCTCCATCCAGCGGGCGCGCCTGATCATGGGCCTGATGATCCTGTCGGTGGCCTCGATGCTGATCCCCAGCCTGGCCGCCTACATCCACTCCCCGGCCGCCGGGCACGAGGTCGCGCTGGGCCGGGTCACCGCTGTGGTGCTGCTTGTGGTCTTCGCTCTGTCGATCCCGGTGAGCCTGCGCCGCGACCTGGAGCCCACCGCCGCCGAGGGAGCGGCGGAGGTGAAGCAGGAACTGGACGCCGACAACCCGTGGCCGCTGTGGCTCGCGATCTCGGTGCTCGTCTGCGCGGCGGCCGGCGCGGCGTACGTGTCCGACCAGTTCGTCAAGGCCCTGACCCCCGCGATGAACGCCCTGCACATCTCGCAGGCGTTCTCCGGCCTGGTGATCGTGGCCCTGGCCGGGAACGCCGTGGAGAACGCGGTCGGGGTGAAGCTGGCCTGGCACAACCGCACCGACCACGCGCTGTCGGTGGTGCTGAACAGCCCGCTGCAGATCGCCCTGGTGCTGGCGCCCGCGCTGGTGCTGCTCTCGCCGGTGATCGGCGGGCCGGCGTTCACGCTCGTGTTCAACCCGATGCTGGTGACCACGGTCGGGATAGCGACCCTGTCGGTGCTGTACCTGATCTCGGACGGGGAGTCGGACTGGTTGGAGGGCTCGGCGATGATGGGGCTGTACGTCCTGATCGCCGCCGCCTTCTGGTGGGGGTAGGCGCCCGGCCGCTCGGCGCCGTCAGGCGTCGCGCCGCTTCAGCAGCCACCCGGCGACGACCAGCAGGAGCACGGTCCAAAGCGTGAATACGCCGAATCCCTGCCAGGCGGACAGCAGGTCGTTCTTGCCCGGCACCGTCTGGGCGACCAGATGTCCGGCCTCGGTGGGGAGATAGGCGTGCACGTGCTTGCCCCACGAGCCCGGCAGCAACTGGGCCAGCGGTGCCAGCACCTCGACGAACGCGATGACGCCGGTGATGGCGGCCGCGGTCTGCCGCAGCAGGGCGCCGATCGCCAGCGCGAACAGGCCGAGCATCATCAGGTACAGGCCCGCGCCGAACAGCGCCCGCAGCACGCCCTTGTCGCCCAGGCTCACCGGCACCTTGCTGTGGATGATCGGGGCCGCGATGAAGAACGCGCCGAAGGCCACGATCTCGCCGATCACGAACGTCACGACGGCGAACACCACGACCTTCGCGGCCAGCATGGGCGTCCGCTTGGGGGCCGCGAGCAGCGAGGCGCGGATCATGCCGGTGCTGTACTCGGTCGTGATCACCATGGCGCCCAGGACGCAGATCGCCAGCTGGCCCAGGACGAAGCCGGAGCCGAGGATGTTGCCGGTCGCGTCGCGCCGGTAGGACTCCTGCTGGCTGGGATCGAGCTTGTCCCACTGGTTCACCTGCAGCCAGGTGAGCAGGGCGGACAGACCGAGCGTCAGGATCACGAAGGCCAGCAGCGACCAGACCGTGGAGCGCACGCTGCGCAGCTTGGTCCACTCCATGGCCAGCAGGCGCGGGAACGCGGCGCCGCCGCGGTTCTCGATGGCCAGGACCGGCGGGGTGTCGGGGGTCGTGGCGGTCATTCGGCGGCCTCGCTCTCGGAAACCGGCGCGGCCGCCGGGACCACGGGTACGTCCTGGGCCGGGAGCGGAGCCGGGTCGCGGTGCTGGTCCATCTCCACGTGGTACTCGACCGCGCCGCGGGTCAGCTCCATGAACGCCTCCTCCAGCGAGGCCCGCTGCGGGGTCAGCTCGTGCAGGACGACGCGGGCCGCGGCCGCCTTCTCGCCGATCTCGGCGGCGTCCATGCCGCGCACGATCAGGGCGCCGTCGTCGGCGGTGGTGACGGTGACCGCGCCGTCGGATCCGTCCTCGGCGGCGGGGCTGGAGCCGTTGCCGTTGCCGTTGCCGTTGCCATTGGCGTTTCCATTGCCCGAGACCGCGTCCCGGGCCAGTTCCTTGGCCAGCTGCGCCGGCTGCGGCGTGCGCACCAGCACGGAGCGTTCCGAGGAGCGCGCGATGAACGCGTCCACCGACTCGTCCGCGATCAGCCGGCCGCGCCCGATCACCACCAGATGGTCGGCGGTCTGCGCCATCTCGCTCATCAGGTGGGAGGAGACGAAGATGGTCTTGCCGGCGGCGGCCAGCGACTTCATCAGGTTCCTGATCCACAGCACGCCCTCCGGGTCGAGCCCGTTGACCGGCTCGTCCAGGATCAGCACCTGCGGGTCGCCCAGCAGCGCGGCCGCGATGCCCAGGCGCTGGCCCATGCCCAGGGAGAAACCGCCGGCCCGCTTGCGCGCCACCTCGGTCAGGCCGACCAGGGCCAGCGCCTCGCCGACCCGGGACTTGGGCAGGCCCTGGCTCTGCGCCAGGCACCACAGGTGGTTGTAGGCCGAGCGGCCGGTGTGCACGGCGCGCGCCTCCAGGAGCGCGCCGACCTTGCGCAGCGGTTCGCGCAGGTCCGCGTAGGGCACGCCGCCGATGGTGGCGCGGCCGGAGTGCGGGCGGTCCAGGCCCAGGATCAGCCGCATCGTGGTGGACTTGCCGGCGCCGTTCGGGCCCAGGAAGCCGGTGATCCGGCCCGGTTCGACCGCGAACGTCAGATGGTCCACGGCGATCTTGTCGCCGTACCGTTTGGACAGGTCGTGCACTTCGATCACGGCGGCCCCCTCAGACAGCGCGAGACGGAGCCGGCCTGCCACCGGCTCCGCCTCAGCTTACTGAAAAGGCCTGAAAAAGCAGTGCCTACGCGTCCTTCTTGCGCATGACGATCGCGCCACCGATCACTGCGACCGCGGCATATGCGGCGAACACCGCGAACCCGGCCCAGGGCGAGAGCATGTTGTCCTGCGGCCTGGTCGTGATGATCTGCAATCCGGCGTTGAACGGGATCCACTTGCTGATGTCGGTGCGCCAGGTTCCCGGCAGGAACTGCACCAGGATGAACAGCACGAACAGCAGGCCCACCGCGGTCGTGATCGCGCCGGCGGTGTGCCGCAGGATCGCGCCGAGCCCGAACGCCAGCAGCGCGGTGCCGGTCATGTACAGGCCCCCGCCGATCACCGCGCGCAGCGCGCCGGGGTCGGACAGGCTCACGGTGATGTCGTGCCCGGAGTAGATGGCCGTGGCGATGAAGAACGACGCGAACGAGCAGACCAGCCCGACCACCAGCGCCACCGCCGCGACGATCCCGGCCTTGGCCCAGAACAGCGTGCCGCGCCGGGGCTGGCTGGTCAGCGAGGTGCGGATCATGCCGGTGCTGTACTCGGCGGTGATCGCCATCGCGCCGAACACCACGATCACCAGCTGCCCGAAGAACAGGCCGGACATGGAGTTCGCGGTGAAGTCGTCATCCGGGCCGGGATGGCTGGAGGAGCCCATGGCGATCAGCGCGCCCAGGCCGATGGTGATGACCATGGTGATCAGCAGCGTCCAGAAGGTGGAGCGGACGGTGCGGATCTTGGTCCACTCCGAGTGCAGCGCCGAGCCGAAGCTCGCCTTGGCCTGCGGGAAGGGATCGGGGCCGGCGAAAACGGGCTGCTGGCTGTGGTGCTGGTGCTGGTTCGGCGTGAAGCCGGCCTGGGCCGGGATGCCCGGTCCGGGCTGGGCGTACTGACCGGGTCCGGGCTGGCCGGCGAAACCGGCGCCCTGCGGCGGCGGCCCGTAACCCGGGCCAGCGTTCGGCTGCTGCCCGGGCGCGTAGCCCGGCGCCGGCACCTGCTGCGTCGCGAGGTGGTCCTGCGCGGCGGAGGCAGAGCCCGCGTTCGGCTGCTGCCCGGGCGCGTATCCGGGCCCCGGCACCTGCTGCGTGGTGATCTGGTCCTGTCCCGAGGGGGTGCTCATCTCAACGGGCTCCGATCATCTGGCCGGGGGCGGCGTACGGGTTCTGCGGCGTGCCTGGTCCGCCTGGTCCGCCGGGACCCTGCTGGCCGACGCCGACGGCCCGGTACTCCACGTCGTCCTTGGTCATCTCCATGAAGGCCTCTTCCAGCGAGGCCTGGTGCGGCGCGAGTTCGTGCACCCGGATCTGGTTGTCGAAGGCCAGGTCGCCGATCTGCTGCGGGCTGGCGCCGCGGACCGTGATCAGGCCGCCGTCGTCGGAGGCGACCCGCGCGCCCTTGCCGGCCAGCAGCTGCATCAGCTTCATGGCGTCCGGGGTGCGGACCGTGACGGTCTGCTCGGAGTTGCGGGCGATGAACTCCTGCACCGAGCAGTCCGCCTGCAGCCGGCCGCGGCCGATCACGATCAGGTGGTCGGCGGTGTGCTCCATCTCGGACATCAGGTGTGAGGAGACGAAGACCGTGCGGCCCTCGGAGGCCAGCTTGCGCATGAACTCGCGGATCCAGCGGATGCCGTCCGGGTCCAGGCCGTTGACCGGCTCGTCGAACATCAGCACCCGCGGGTCGCCGAGCAGGGCCGCGGCGATCCCCAGCCGCTGGCCCATGCCCAGGGAGAAGCCCCCGGAACGCTTCTTGGCCACCTCGCGCAGGCCCGTCAGCTCCAGCACCTCGTCGACCCGGCGGGCCGGCAGGTGGTTGGACTGCGCCAGGCACAGCAGGTGGTTGTAGGCGGAGCGGCCGCCGTGGATCGCCTTGGCGTCCAGCAATGCGCCGACCTCGCGCATCGGGGCCACGGCCTTGGCATAGGGGCGGCCGTTGACGGTGACCGTGCCGGACGACGGCGCGTCCAGCCCCAGGATCATCCGCATGGTCGTCGACTTTCCGGCACCGTTCGGTCCGAGGAAGCCGGTCACCACCCCCGGTCGCACGGTGAACGTCAAGCCGTCTACGGCTTTCTTGTCGCCGTACTGCTTGGTGAGCCCTATAGCTTCGATCATGCGTTAGACCGTATCGGGGTCGAGCCGGGCACGGCGTCGCTCTTAGGTCTTTCGTTACCGGGCTCGGTATTAGCCCTTCGTAGGGGGAGGTACCGTTGATCCCGATGAGCATCGACATCCGCGCCACCACGATCCTGCCGGCCGAGCGGCGTCCGGTGACCCTGACCACCGCCGACGGCCTGGACCTGGTCGGCGAGCTGGCGCTGCCCCCGGAGGGCCGGACGCCGGCCGGGACGCTGGTCACGCTGCATCCGCTGCCCACCCACGGCGGTTTCATGGACAGCCACGTCTACCGCAAGGCGGCCTGGCGGCTGCCGGCGCTGGCGGACCTGGCGGTGCTGCGCTTCAACACCCGCGGCACGGTCTCGCCGGCCGGCCGCAGCCAGGGCGAGTTCGACAACGGCGTGGGGGAGCGGTTCGACGTTCAGGCCGCCATCGAGTTCGCGGACTTCTCGGACCTGCCGAACCGCTGGCTGATCGGCTGGTCGTTCGGGACCGACCTGGCGCTGATGTACGGCGAGGACCCGACGATCGACGGCCTGATCCTGCTCTCGCCGCCGCTGCGCTATTCGCGGCCGGAAGACATGGACCGCTGGGCGGCCTCCGGCAAGCCGGTCGTGGCGCTGGTGCCGGAGTTCGACGACTACCTGCGGCCGGCCGAGGCCGCCGAGAGGTTCGCCCACGCTTGGAAGGGGCACAGCCCGCAGGCCGAGGTGATCGGCGTCGAGGGCGCGAAGCACCTGTGGGTGGGCGAGAAGTACGTCCAGCGGGCGCACAACGAGATCGTGAAGCGGGTGAACCCGGCGGCGTATCCGCTGCCCACGACCTGGGACGGCGAGTTCGAGACGTTCGCCGAGTAGCGGATATTCGGTTGGCGTGAGCCGTCCCCGTGGCGAGGATCGAGCCATGGACAAACCACGTCAGGCCGCCGACCGCGGTTCGGGAAGCAGCGATCCGCAGATCATCCAGTGTTACAGCCACGGTCGCGTGGTGCAGATGCCGTCGTTGCGCGGCCGCAGCCAGGACCTGCGCGACCGGCTGCTCAAGCACATCGCGGCCCGGGCCTTCGAGCCGGGGCGCGCGTACACCGAGCAGGAGGTCAACGCGGCGCTGATGTCAGCCTTCGACGACTACGTCGCGCTGCGCCGGTACCTGGTCGAGAGCCGTCACCTCATACGGGATCAGGCTGGACGGGAGTATCGGCTTCCGACTGCGACCGCGGCTCAGAACCCGGCTCCGGCTCAGAACCCGGCTCCGGCTCAGAACCCGGCTCCGACTCCGGCGTAGGCGGCTGCGCGTCCGGGTCGCGGTCCTGCGCCGGCAGCACGACCTGCCGCACGATCACCAGCAGCCCGGCGGTCAGCGGGATGAACAGCAGCGCACCGGAGACGCCCAGGATGGCGTAGCCGGCCAGTGCCGCTATCACCGCCACCGCCGGCGGCAGGTCGACGGTCCGCGACATCACGCGCGGGTAGATCAGGTAGTTCTCCAGCTGCTGGTACAGGACGAAGAAGATCAGCGCCGCCAGCGCCTTGACCGGCGAGTCCAGCAGCAGGATCACCGCACAGGCGATGAACGCGCCGAAAGTGGCCCCGATGATGGGGATCAGGTCGGTCAGGCCGACCAGCAGCGCCAGCGGCAGCGCGAACCGGACGCCCATGATGGCCATGGCCAGCCAGCTGGCGAGCGTCGCGCAGGTGGAGACCACCAGGGCCCCGGACACGTACCCGCCGACCCGGTTCAGCACCCGGTCGGTGAGGTCCGCGGCGCGCTCGCGGCGGGACCGCGGGACCAGCTTGAGGCCGCCGGAGGTCATGGACGGCAGCGAGCCGAGGAAGTACAGCGTCAGCATCAGGATGGTGAAGGCTTTGAAGACGCTGGTGAGCACCGCCTTGCCGAACCCGAACGCCCCGCCGGCCAGGGTCTTGGTGGTGTCGGCGGTGGTGAACCAGTTCTGCAGCTTGGTGATCAGGTGGTACTTCTTGTCCAGCCGCTGGATCGTGGAGTTCTCCTGCAGCTTCTTCAGCCCGTCGGGAACCCCGTTGTGCACCAGCGATGAGGTCTGGTCGGTCAGCGGCTTGGCGATGACGACGATGAACCCCGCGAACAGCGCCAGCGCGGCGAACGCGACTATCGTCACCGCCCAGCGCCGGTGGAACCCGCGCGCGGTGAGCATCTCCACGAACGGGTTGAGCCCGGCGGCCAGCACCAGGGCCATCGTGATCATGACGATGATGTCGACGACGTTGGTGAGCGTCTTGCCCAGGTAGTAGGCGGCCAGCACGCCGAATCCGCCGACCAGGCCGATCGCGAACGGCGGGGTCCGCGTCAGCGCCGGCTTGAGGACCGAGGACCGTCCAGGCGCGCTGCTTCCGGACTCGGCAGGAACCTGATCGGCGGCGGTCATGGGGCGAGTTTAGTTGAGGCGCACGCCGCGGGGGCGGTGGCAACTCTCCCGGGCAGATCTCCCGGGCAACTCTCCCGGCCGAACCCCGGGTCTGCATGGTCAGAAGGAGGTGCCGATGAGAGTCGAGGACGAGGCGGAGTTCCGGGAGTATGCCGCCGGCCGCTGGACCTGGCTGGTGCAGGCCGCGATGCTGCTCACGGGGGATGCCGGGCATGCCGAGGACCTGGCGCAGACCGCGCTGGTGCGGGTGTTCGCTTCGTGGGCGCGGGTGCGCGGGGCGGACAACATGGACGCCTACACCATGCGGATCCTGATCAACCAGAACAAGAACCGCTTCCGGAAGCGGCGGGTTGTGGAGGATCTCACGGCCGCGCCGCCCGAGCGGGGCGGCGGGGATCCGACATCGCGCGTGGACCAGCGGGCCGGGTTGCTGGCCGCGCTGGCCTCGCTGCCCAAGCGGCAGCGGGAGGTCGTGGTGCTGCGGTACTGGGAGGACTACAGCGAGTCGCAGACCGCGCAGATCCTCGGCTGTTCGGTCGGCACAGTGAAGAGCCAGGCCTCCAAGGCGCTGGCCAAGTTGCGCACGCACGCCTCGGTGCTGGCGTCGCGCTGATCATCCACTCACCATCACCGAAGAGAAGGAAATCCATGACCGACGAAGACTTCGACGGCTCCGCCCTGCGCGAGCTGCTCACCCCCGCGGTCGCCGACCGCGGCCGCGGTCCCGTGCCCACCGACACCATCGTCGCCGCCGGGCGCCGCCGGGTCGTCGGGCGGCGGACCGCCGTGGCCGGCGGGGCACTGGCGATCGTCGCCGCGGTGCCGCTGGCCGCCTCGGCCATCGCCGCCGGGCCCGGGACCGCGAGCGCGGCGAGCGGGACGGTGACCAAGACGCCTCCGGCCGTGCCGGTGCCGGCGCGCTCCGACGCCCCGGCGCACTCCAACGCCCTGGCGCAGACCGAGGGCCAGGCGCTCGCGAGTCCGCCGCAGTCGAAGCCCGCTGCCGGTGAAAGCCTGCCCGGCAAGCCGATCGTCATCGACTCCGGAACCGTGGAGGGCGTGCCCTGGTCGATCTCCGCGCTGGCCACGCCGGGTAACAATGCCCTGACCGCGAAGGACCAGTGTCTGGGGCTCACCCTCACGGTGAACGGCCACGGCACCTTCATCGACGGGAACCAGGTCTTGTCGCCCTACTGCCTGCCGGTGCAGGACCCCGGGCAGTACCAGTGGGCCATGCAGTACACGTTGCAGTACTACTACGTCGGCGGAAAGGGCACCCTGCAGATGGGCATGGTCCCGGCCGACGTGGCGACGGTCGTCACGCACGTGGACGGCCTCGCCCCGGTCACCACCAAGACCGTGCCCGCGCCGGGCTTCGCCGGCGAGGCGTTCTACTTCGCCTCGATCCCGAAGGACGGCCAGGGCTTCCGCGCATCCTTCGACGAGTACAACGCTCAGGGCGTGAAGACCGGCAGCTTCAACAACTGGACGCCGGCACCCCCGAAGCAGTGAGCTGACACCCGCTGCCCGCTCGGCGCGAACGCAGAAGTGCCCCCGGACCCACCCAGAGGGTCCGGGGGCACGCTCGCGACACGCGCCCCGGCCGCGGGGCCCGGGCTCACGGCACGGTGTGCGGGCTCACACGCTTCAGCCCGCGCACCGCACGAAGCGGCCCCGCCGGTCGCCCGGCGGGGCCGGCGCCTCAGCGCTGCGCCGGGATCGAGGCCTCGTCGGCCTGCTCCAGCTCGTCCTCGGCCTCGTTCAGCGCCGCCAGGGCGTTGACGTTCACCGCGCCGCCGGTCAGTGTGGCCAGCATCTCGCGCACGTTGTGCAGCTGCGCGTTGATGCTGTCGCGGCGGTGGGTCAGCGCCGCCAGCTCGCGCTCGGCCTCGCTGCGGATGCGGTCGGTCTTGCTGCGCGCGTCGGCGATGATGTCGTCGGCCTGGCGCTGCGCGGTCTCGATCGTCGAGCGCGCGCGGCGCTCGGCGTCGGTGCGCATCTTCTCGGCCTCCAGGCGCAGCTGCTCGGCCCGGTTCTCGATCTCGGCCAGGCGCTTCTCGGCCTTCGCCTGGCGCGCGGCCAGGTCCCGCTCGGACTGCTCGCGGCGCTTGGCCAGCTTGGTCTCGAAGTCGGTGGCGGCCGCCGCGGCCTTGGCGCGGGTCTCCTCGAACAGCGCCTCGGCCTCTTCGCGCTTGGTCGCCGCGTCCTTGGCGGCGGTGGCGCGGACCTGGTTGGCGTCGTCCTTGGCCTTGTCGACGATCCGCACGGCCTCCTCGTCCGCCTTGGCCTTGCGGTCCTTGGCGTACTGCTCGGCGTCGGTGCGGACCTTCATCGCGGCCTGGTCGGCCAGCTCGCGGTGCGCGTCGGCGGCGCGGCGGGCCTCCTCGCGCAGGTCCTTGGCCTCCTCCTCGGCCAGGCGCAGGATCTTCTCCACGCGCGCGCCGAGACCGGCGTAGCTGGGCTCGCTGTCGGCCAGCTGCGCCTGCACCGTCTGGTTCTCCAGGTGGAGTTCCTCGATGCGCTTCTCCATGGATGCCGACCGCGAATGCGCCGCGTCCCGCTCGGCGATCAGCTTGGTGATTCGGTCGTTGACCTGGACCGGGTCGTACCCGCGGCGCACTTGCTCGAAGCCGTGCGGCGAATGCATGTCGCTCATGAGATCCCTGTCGCGATTCACTGGCCCGCGTCGGGCCGGGGGTGAGTGAACAATCTACGGTTGCGGTGAAGGTTAGTGGGCCCCTGCCCTGCCTCCGATTGAGGGTCCGCAGGACCCGTATCGCAGGTGGGGTAGGGACGAGAGGTGGTGTAAGGGGAATCCTGGCATGAATCGCGTCCGGCTTCGACCGGGTGGCGCGTAATCGAACAAACGCTCTTGGGAATCCCCGCACTAGCGAGTGTCTTTGATCACTTGCTAAGGGCTGTGGGCACGAACCTGCGGGGTGTCAAGGCGAAGCGGCGGCGTCGGAACGCACACGATGAGTCTCAGTCCTCCGACGGCGGCCCGACGGGGACGGAGACCGATGTCGCCAACGCGTCCAGCACGCCGTGCACCCGCGACATCTCGGCCTTGATCTCCTGCTTGCGGACCTCGATCTCCTCGACCTCGCGCTGGGCCTCGGCCCGCAGCTGCTCGGACTCTTCCTTCGCCTTCGACACCAGCTGCTCGGCCAGCTCGCGGGCCTCCGCGACGGTCTCAGCAGCCTGCTTGCGGGCCGTGGCCAGCGCGGTCTCGGCCTCGGAGTTGGCCTGCTCGCGGGTCTCCAGCGCCTTCTTGTCGGCGGCTTCCAGCACGCCGTCGGCGGTCCGCCTTATGCGCTCCACGTCCGCCTTGGCCCCCGAGGTGACGCGCTCGGCGTCGTTCTCGGCGGTGGTGGTGACGCGGGCGGCCTCCTCGCGGGCGGCGGTCAGCAGCCGGTCGACCTCGTTCTCGCTGTCGGCGCGCACCTTCACCGCCTCGGAGCGGGCCATCGCGACCAGCTTGTCGGCGTCCCGGCCGGCGGACTCCAGCTTGCGGCCGGCCTCCTCGCGGGCGTCGCCGCGGATCTTGTCGGCGTCCGCGCGCGCCGCCTCGGCGCTCTCCGCCGATTCGTGGTGGATGCGCTCGGACTCCGACTTCGCGGCCTTGACCATGGTGTCGGACTTGGTGCGGGCCTCGGTCAGCGCGGCCTCGGCCTCGGCGCGCATCGCGGCGGCGTCCCGGCGGGCCTCGGCGCGGACCTGGACCGCCTCCTCGGCGGCCTCCACCCCGAGCACCGCGGCGGCCGCCTCGGCCTCGCCGCGGATCCGCTCGGCATCGGCGACCTGGCGGTCGGCGGCGGCCTGGGCGTCCTCCACTATCCCGGCGACCTCGGCGCGCACCGCGGCGGCGTAGCGGGTGCCCTCCTCGCCGATCTTGCGCGCCTCGGCCTGCGCGGCCTCCAGCGCCTCGGTGGCCGCGGCCTCGGCGGCCTGCCGGGTCTGCGCGGCGTAGGAGTCGGCCTCGGCGCGGGTGACCTCCGAGGCGCGGTCGGCGTCGGCCTTGGTGGTGCCGGCGTACGCCTCGGTCTCGGCGCGCAGCGCGGCCGCGTAGTCGTCGGCGGTGCCGCGGACGATCTCGCCGGCCCGCTCGGAGTCGGCCTTGGTCTTGGCCGCGTACACGTCGGCCGCGGCGCGCGTGGTGTGCGAGTACTTCTCCGCCTCGGCCCGCAGCTCGTCGGAGGCGCGCTCGGCGTCGGCCCTGGTCTGCGCGGCGTAGCCGTCGGCCTCGGCCCGCAGGCCGGTGACGTAGTTCTGGGTCTCGGTCCGCAGCTGCTCGGCGATGTGCTCGGAGTCGGCCTTGGTCTTGGCCGCGTAGGCGTCGGCCTCGGCCCGGACGCCGCCGGCCCAGTTCTCGGTCTCGGCGCGCAGCTGCTCGGCGAGCTGCTCGGCCTCCGCCTTCGTCTGCGCCGCGTAGCCGTCCGCCTCGGCGTGCAGGCCGTTGGCGTAGTTCTCGGCGTCGGCTCGGACGCCGCCGGCCCAGTTCTCGGTCTCGGCCCGCAGCTGCTCGGCGATGTGCTCGGAGTCGGCCTTGGTCTTGGCCGCGTAGGCGTCCGCGTCGGCCCGGACGCCGCCGGCCCAGTTCTCAGTCTCGGCCCGCAGCTGCTCGGCGATGTGCTCGGAGTCGGCCTTGGTCTTGGCCGCGTAGGCGTCGGCCTCGGCCCGGACGCCGCCGGCCCAGTTCTCGGTCTCGATCCGCAGCTGCTCGGCGACGTGCTCGGCATCGGCCTTGGTCTTGGCCGCATAGGCGTCCGCCTCGGCCCGAACGCCGGTCGAGTAGTTGTCGGTGTCGTTCTGGAGCTTCTCGGAGGCGAGCTCGGAGTCCGCCTTCGTCTTGGCCGCGTAGGCGTCGGCGTCGGCCCGGATGTCGTCCGAGTAGGAGTCCGCCTCGCCGCGCGTCTGCGCCGAGTACTGGTCGGCGACCTGCTGCATCTGCTGGGCGTAGCCGTCGGCGTCCGCGCGGGTCTTGCCGGCCTCGGCGTCGGTCGTGGCCCGGAGCTGCGCGGCGTAGGTATCAGCGTCCTGCCGCGTCGTGCGCGCGTACTGCTCGGTGTCCGCGCGCAGCTTCTCGGTCTCGGTCTGCACCGCGTTGCGGGTGTTGTCCGCGTAGACGTCGGCCTCGGTCCGGGTCTTGGTCGCGTAGGTGTCCGCCTCGCCGCGGGTGTTCTGCGAGTAGTGGTCCGCCTCCGCGCGCGCCTTGGCGGTCTCGGCCTCGGTGCGGGCCTGCAGCTCGTCGATCCGCGCCTGCGTCTTCTCGCGCAGCCGCTGCATCTCCTCGCGGGCGGCCTTCTGCATGGCCTCGACGCCGGCCTCGGTGTTCACCCGCAGCTGTTCGGCGGAGGCGTGCGCGTCGTCGTGGGCCTGCTGCGCCGCCGAGTGCAGCTCGCTGGCCTGCGCGTGCAGCGCCTCGATCTGGCCGCGCAGCGGGGCCACGTCCTCCTCGGCCGCCACCCGCGTGGCGTCGGCGTCGGCGTGGCCCTGGGCGATGAGCTCCTCGACGGTCTTGGCGACGTGCTCCAGCCGGGCGGCCGCCTGCTCCTCGGCCTCGGCCAGGATCCGTCCGGCGTTCCCGGTGACCTGGTCGGCCTCCGCGCGCGCCTCGGCCCGCATCCGCGCGGCGTCGTTGGCCGCGTCCTGACGCGCCTTCTGGGCGAGCCCCTCGGACTCGATGCGCAGCTGGTGCGCGGCGGCCTCGGCGTCGCCCCGCATCCGCATCGCGTCGGCGTTGGCCTCCGCGCGGGTCCGCTCGGCCTGCGCCCCGGACTCCATCAGCACCCGGGAGGCCTCGGCGCGCGCGGAGTTCACCGCGGTCTCGGCCTCGGACTTGGCGGTGGCCCGGATCTGGGCCGCGTGCTCCTGGGCCGCGGCGGCCTGGCCGCCGGCCGCGTTCAGCACCCGCTCGGCCTCGGCGTTGGCCGCCTCGCGGGTCTTCTCGGCCTCGGCGCGCGCCGCGGTCCGCATGTTCTCGGTCTCCATGCGGACGTGCTCGATGGCCTGCGCGGTCTCCATCGCAATCCGGTCGCGGCCGGCCTCGACCTCGCCGCGGGCCGCCTCGATGATCCGCCCGCGGTGCGCCTCGGTGTCCGAGCGGACCTTCTCGGCCCACGCGGCCATCTCGTTGACCTGAGCCTCGGCCTGCTGGCGCTTCTCGGTCAGCTCGCGGTCCAGCGACTGCCGGCGGTTGCCGACCTCGGTGTGCCACTCGGCTTCCAGCTCCGCGGAGCGGTGCGCGGCCTCCTCCAGCAGGCGCGCGGTCTTGGCGCGCGACTCGCGCAGCTCGCGCTCGGCGGCGGCGCGGACCTGGTCGGCCTGGATCTGGGCGTTGCGGAGCATCTGCTCCACCTGCCCGGAGATGTTGTCGAAGCGCGGCTGGGCGGCCAGGCGGCGCTGCTCGTGCAGCTTGGAGCGCAGGACCTCGATCTGGTAGCGCAGGTCCTCGGTGTCGGTCAGGGCCTCGTCGCGGGCCGTGCGGAGCTTGTCGAGCTCCTTCTCCATCTCCGAGAACGTGGCCTCGACGTCGTGCTTGTCGTAGCCGCCGGGTTCGTCGTCGTAGGACTCGCCATAGGGCGCGCGTGATCGCGGCGGGTAACCGCCGGGTTGCGCGGCGTTCGTGCCGCGGCGCGCGTGGCTTCCGCGATCGCCTGCACGATCGCCGTAGCGATCGGTGCTGCGTTCGTCGAGGCGCCCTGGTCCCATGACAGTGAATCGTGTCAGATTTCCGGCCGGATGACACCTAGTCGGGCCGGGGAATGAGTAGAGGCTTCGGATCCTACCAGCCGGAAACCGCAGGCCCGGTGACGTCGGGCGGCGGCGGGGGAATCAGAGCTTTGTGGAAGGCGCGCAGGCCGCGGCGATATGGTCGCGCTTCGCTGTCCGGCCGTTACCGTCCGTGGCGGCGGAATTCGAAAAGCCGAGCGAAGGCCCATTCAGCCTCCGCCCGGCCTCGTGCTCACGCCGATCCGGTTCAGACGTTGCGGAACCGGTTGATCGCGGGCAGCAACCGCGCCCGCTTGGCCTCGTCGCGCACGCCGAGCCCCTCCTCGGGGGCCAGGCACAGCACGCCGACCTTGCCCTGGTGCAGGTTCCGGTGGACGTCGTACGCCGCCTGCCCGGTCTCCTCCAGCGCGTAGGACTTCGACAGCGTGGGGTGGATCATCCCCTTGTCGATGAGGCGGTTGGCCTCCCACGCCTCGCGGTAGTTGGCGAAGTGCGAGCCGATGATGCTCTTGAGGTTCATCCACAGGTAGCGGTTGTCGTAGCTGTGGATGAAGCCGGAGGTGGACGCGCAGGTGACGATCTTGCCGCCGCGCTTGGCCACGTAGACGCTGGCGCCGAAGGTCTCCCGGCCCGGGTGCTCGAAGACGATGTCCGGGTCCTCGCCGCCGGTCAGTTCCCTGATGCGGGCGCCGAAGCGCTGCCACTCCTTGGGGTCCTGCTCATCCTCGTTCTTCCAGAACTTGTAGCCCTCGGCCTTGCGGTCGATGATGAGCTCGGCGCCCATCGCCCGGCAGATGTCGGCCTTGTCCGGCGAGGAGACCACGCACACCGGGATCGCGCCGCCGTTCAGCGCCATCTGCGTGGCGTAGCTGCCCAGGCCGCCGGAGGCGCCCCAGATCAGCACAACGTCGCCCTGCTTCATCGCCGCGCCGTTCTTGGAGACCAGCTGGCGGTAGGCGGTGCAGTTGACCAGCCCGGGGGAGGCGGCCTCCTCCCAGGTCAGGTGGCCCGGCTTGGGCATCAGCTGGTTGGCCTTGACCAGGGCCAGGTGCGCCAGGCCGCCGAAGTTGGTCTCGAAGCCCCAGATCCGCTGCTGCGGGTCGAGCATGGTGTCGTCGTGGCCCTCGGCGTCCTCCAGCTCGACGCTCAGGCAGTGCGCGACGACCTCGTCGCCGGGCTTCCACTTGTTGACGCCGGGGCCGGTGCGCAGCACCACGCCGGCCAGGTCCGAGCCGATCACGTGGTAGGGCAGGTCGTGGCGGCGGGTGAGTTCGGACACCTTGCCGTAGCGCTTGAGGAAACTGAAGGTGCTGACCGGTTCGAAGATCGAGGTCCACACCGAGTTGTAGTTGATGGCGCTGGCCATCACCGCGACGATGGCCTCGCCCGGACCCAGCTCCGGCGTCGCCACGTCCTCCACGTGGAGCGAGCGCCGCGGGTCCTTGTCCCAGCTGTCCAGGCCGGCGAACATCTCGGCCTCGTCGGCGTGGACGGTGACCGCGCGGTAGGAGTCGGGAAGCTTCAGGTGCCCGAAGTCCTCAGCCGGGGTGTTCCCGGCTTGGATCGCGGCGAGAATCTCTGCTGTCTCTTGCTGCATCGTCGGCCTCCAAGGGTCGGCGGCGTCGCGGGCCGGTGCTTGCCGTCTGTGAGGGCAGTACGGCAGTCGGCCCTGGGAGTGAGGGCGGGAGCTACTCATGGGTAACTATGGCGCTCCGCCCGCACCCTGGCTAGGTGGGCCTTGTCACAGATTCCGCCGGGTCCCTATCACCCTGCAACATCTTGACTGGACAGGCGACGTGAGTGATAACGGTGAGCCGTCGCGTAGCCGAGGGACGTGTAGAGCGCAAGCGCAGGGGCGTTCTCTTCCTCGACTTCCAGGTAGGTGTTCTCGGCGCCGTGTTCGGCGGCGAACGCCAACAGGTCCCGCAATACGATCCGCGCCAGTCCGCGGCGCCGTGCGTGTTCCGCGGTGGCGACCGCGGCGATCCCCGCATAGCCGCTTCCGGTGTCAATGGCGACGCGGCCGACAGACAAGGCATCGCCGTTGTCCGCGCGCACCACTGCGAAGGCGATCAGCGCGTCTCCTGAGGTGAGGATGGTCCGGAACTCGGGGATGCCGTGGCCGCGACGGTAAGCGTTGAAGTAGTCCTCGGGGAGTTCTGTAGTGAGCTTCGCTACATGGTGAGGATCCGTGGAGCTCTTAAGCGTTTCCAACGCAGGCGCGAATGCTGCGGACTGACGCAAGGCGGGGCGCTCTGTTTCCGGATGGCCGAGTTCGGCGATCGCTACGTCCAGAGGACTGCCGTCGACAGTCTGTACCCGTGCGGGAAGTCCGCGCTTTATGTACCATTCCCGGACCGCTTCAAGCGTCTGGTCGAGAGGCATTCCGGAATCCCCTATAGGGAGTGCGGAGTTGGCGCGCGAGGTGTGGCCGCCTGCGGCTCGCAATTCCCAGCCGCCTATATAAGCGCGTTCTGTATAGCCCCACCCCGTCGCAGCGATCACCTGAAGATCCATGCGCGGAGGCTAGTAGGAAGCCCGCAGCTACGCAGCCAAGTATCGCAATACGGCCAGGACACGGCGGTGCCCCAGGTCGTCGGGCTGCAGGTCCAGCTTCATGAAGATGTTGTTGATGTGCTTGCCCACGGCGCTCTCGCTGACCGCCAGCACGACCGCGATCGCGGCGTTCGCCCGGCCCTCGGCCATCAGCGCCAGCACCTCGCGCTCGCGCGGGGTCAGGCGGTCCAGCGGGTCGGCGGCCCGCCGGACCAGCAGCTGCGCGACGACCTCCGGGTCCAGGGCGGTGCCGCCGGCCGCGACGCGCTCCAGGGCCTCGATGAAGGAGTCGATGTCGGCGACCCGGTCCTTGAGGAGGTAGCCGACCCGCGTGGTGTCGCGGGCCAGCAGGTCGGTCGCGTAACGCTCCTCGACGAACTGGGACAGGACCAGGACCGCCGTGTCCGGGAAGCGTTCCCGGATCTGCACCGCCGCCGTGATGCCCTCGTCCTTGAACGTCGGGGGCATGCGGACGTCGGCCACCACCGCGTCCGGCCGGTGCTGCTCCACGGCCGCCAGCAGCGCGGTGCCGTCACCGGTCTCGGCGACGACCTGGTGGCCGGAGATCTCCAGCACCCGGACCACGCCGGCGCGGATGAGGATGGAGTCGTCCGCGATCACCACCCGCATTGCTTCCCCCTGGAGCTACTACTGAGGCCGGTTCCTGAGCGTCACACCCCGCAGGGCAGTTCGGCGGTCAGGATAGTCGGTCCGCCGCTCGGCGACGTCACCCGCAGCCGGCCGTCCACCGAAGCCACCCGCTGCGCCAGGCCGGTGAGCCCGGTGCCGCGCTGCGCGTCCGCGCCGCCGACGCCGTCGTCGCTGACCCGGATCAGCAGCCTGTCTTCCTGCCAGGTGACGTCGACCGCGGCCTGTTTCGCCCGGGAGTGCTTGACCACGTTGGCCAGCGCTTCGGAGACCACGAAGTAGGCGACGGTCTCCACCGACGCGCTCAGCGGCCCGGCGGCGTCGACGGTCAGGCGCACCGGGACCGCCGAGCGCGCGGCCACGCCGGACAGCGCGGCGTCCAGGCCCCGGTCGTCCAGGACCGCCGGATGCAGGCCGCGCACCAGGTCCCGGATCTCCGCCATCGCCTCCTTGACCTGCTCGTGCGCGTCGATGATGACGGACATCGCCTCCGGCGGGACGTCCTTGAGCGTCTTGCGGGCGATGCCCAGGTGCACGGCCAGGGACATCAGGCGCTGCTGCGCGCCGTCGTGCAGATCGCGCTCGATGCGGCGGCGCTCGGCGTCGGCGGCCTCGACCGCGGCGGCGCGGCTGTCGGACAGGGTCTGCACCCGGTGCGCCAGCACGATGGTCTCGCTCGGGCCGAGCAGGCGCCGGGCGGCGGCGTCGTCGGCGCGGGCGAGCAGGCCGATCAGGCGGGGCCCGGCGAAGGTGACGGCGCCGGCCAGCAGGATGTAGAGGCACTGGCCCCAGAACTTCGGGTTCACGCTGTGGTGGGGCTCCACCAGGGCCACGGCGTGCGGGGGCAGCCTGACCAACACCACGACCGCGAGCAGGTCCATGAAGGCCAGGGCCACGAGGGCCATCCCGACCAGGGGACCGGTGATCAGGTGGTAGAGCGCCTGCCGCCACAGCGCCTCCGACCGCAGGGCCTGGCGGAACTCGCCGCGGTGCAGCCGCGGGGTTTCGACCTCGTGGATCTCCACATTGCGGAACGTGCGGAAGCGGCTGCGCTGCCATTTCGTCAGCAGGGGCGCCAGCGCCAGCACGACCGCGAGGACCACCACCACGGAGGCCACGAAGCGGACGACGCCGGGATCGTCGGCCTGCAGCAGCAGGATCGCCGGCTGGCTCCAGATCACCAGGACCATCATCGCCCCGGCCCACAGCGGCAGCCCGGTCACCAGGAACAGGGCCTCCCAACCGGCCTGGCCCCAGCGCACCCGCAGGTTCTCTCGTGTCGTAGGCACGCGTTCACGGTATTGGCGCAGGTGGCGGCGGGTCCATCAGGCCAGCCTCACCCCGGGGGTGGTGCTGGCCCCACCCCCGAAGCGCCAGGTCGCACTACTGATTCGGCGGCCCGCCGTGACCAGCATTGGAGGAGTCCGAAACACCTTGTGAAAGAAGGACTCCCATGTCCCGCGTGGTCATCTTCTCCGCCTCGGTCGGCGCCGGCCATGACAGTGCCGCGAAGGCCCTCGCCGACCGGCTCACCGCGCGCGGCTTCGCGGTCGACCGGCACGACTTCCTGAACCTGATGCCCGCCGGCCGCGCGGTGTGCGGCTCCTACCGCCGCATCATCACCCACGCCCCGGCGCTGTATCAGTGCATCTATTCGCGCACCGAGCGCGCGGCCCGCCCCGGCCTGGTCCAGCGGCACCTGCTGCGCGCCGCGGAGCGGGCGGTCCTGGACGCGATACCGGCCGACGCGGTCGCGGCGGTGGCGACGTACCCGCTGGCGGCGCAGGTGCTGGGCCGGCTGCGCGCCGCGGGACGGCTGGCGATACCGGTCGTGGTGACCTTCACCGACTTCTCGGTGCACCCGCTGTGGATCGCGCCCGGAGTGGACCTGTATCTGGCACCGCACGCGGTGACCGCGGCGCAGGCCGTGGCGCACGGCGTGGACCCGGCGAAGGTCACGGTGGCCCGGCCGCTGGTCTCGGCCCGCTTCACGCAGCGCTCGGCGGCGCGCCGGGACGCGGCGCGGGCACAGTTCGGGCTGGCCGACACGGACAAGCCGCTGGCGCTGCTGCTCGGCGGATCCTGGGGCGTCGGCGACATCGAGGAGACGGCGCACGACCTGGCGGCCTCCGGCGCGGTGACGCCGGTGGTGGTGTGCGGCCGCAACGAGGTGCTGCGGGGACGGCTGCGCGCGGCGGGGTTCCCGCACGTGTACGGGTGGGTCGGGGACATGCCGACGCTGATGGCGGCCTGCGACGTCATGGTGCAGAACGCCGGCGCCTCCAGCACGCTCGAGGCGTTCGCCACCGGGCTGCCGGTCGCGACCTACCGCAGCCTGGTCGGGCACGGCCGGACCAACGCGGCGGTGCTGGACGAGGCGGGGCTCGCGGTGTGGGTGCGCTCGGAGGCGGAGTTGGGCGGGGCGCTGAGGGAGCTGACTTCGGGGGTGCGGGGGCGGCGGCAGCGCAACGCAGGGCTGGCGATGGTCGGGGACGGCGCCGAGGCCGATGCGCTGATGACGGGGCTGTTCGGTGGGGCTTTCACTTCGGCTGTCCCGGTCGCTTCGGCTGTCTCGGTCTCTTCGGTTGTCCCGGTCTCTTCGGTTGTCCCGGTCACTTCGGTTGTCCCGGTCGCTTCGGCCGCCCAGGCGGTGGCGGTCTGATGATCACTCTTGCCGAGGCCGCGACCGTGCTGGCCCATCCGTTCCCCGCCACGACCACCTTCGGCCCGGTCCGCAACAGGGTGCTGCCGGGTCTGGCCGCGCGCGGCTCGGCCGACCACGTCGCCCTGACCTTCGACGACGGCCCCGACCCGAACTCCACCCCGCGCTTCCTGGACCTGCTCGCGGCGCGCGGCGTCCGGGCGACCTTCTTCCTGCTCGGCTCCATGGCCGAGCGCGCGCCGGGCCTGGTCGGCGAGATCCGGGCGGCCGGGCACGAGATCGGGGTCCACGGCTGGCACCACCAGAGCCTGCTGTTCCGGGGTCCGCGGGCCACCGCTCAGGACCTGACCCGGGCCCGCGACTTCCTCGCCGACCTGACCGGCGAGCAGCCGACGCTGTTCCGGCCGCCGTACGGGGTGATGACCGCCTCCGCGCACCGCACCGCCCGGCGTCTCGGGCTGCGGCCCACGCTCTGGACCAGCTGGGGCGAGGACTGGACGGCGCGCGCGACGTCCTCCGGCGTCTACCGCCAGGTCACCAAGGACCTGCGCGGCGGGGGCACGATCCTGCTGCACGACACCGACTGCACCGCCAAGCCGGGCTCCTGGCACTCCACGCTCGGCGCCGTGCCGCTGCTGCTCGACCACTGCGAGGAACGCGGCTGGACGGTCGGTCCGCTCCGGGACCACGACCGGGTTGGCGGGACGCGCGGGACGCGCGGGATGTGATGGTCGCCCGGATGCGCCATCCGGGCGACTCCATCGGAGTGAAGGACCGGTCTGATGGTCAGTGCTCGTCTCTGATGGTCAGTGCTCGTCGATGGTCAGTGCTCGTCGCCCTCGGCCGCCTGCACCAGCTCCACCAGCACCCCGTGCGCGTCCTTCGGGTGCAGGAAGTTGATCGAGGAGCCCATGCTCCCGCGCCGCGGCTGCTCGTACAGCGAGCGCACGCCCTTGCCGACGATGTCCGCGGTCGTGGTCGCGACGTCGGCGGTGCCGAAGGCGACGTGGTGCACGCCCTCGCCGTTCTTCGCCATCCACTTCGCGATGGCCGAGTCCTCGCGGATCGGCTCCAGCAGCTGCAGGTAGCTGGCGCCGCCGTCGCCGGTGTCGTTGATCTTCAGCATCGCCTCGCGGACGCCCTGCTCCTCGTTGACCTCGGAGTGGAAGACCTCGAAGCCGTAGGTCGCGCGGTAGAACTCGACGGTTTCGTCGAGGTTCCGGCAGGCGATGCCGATGTGGTCGATGCGCGTCAGTGGTGAAGACATGGGGACATCCTCCAGGGACGGGCTCAAGAGCGCGTGGGGTTGTGTCGAAGACGACACCCTAAGCTACTGACGAGTAATTTACTGCTGACTAGGCTGGTGGCCAGCACCAAGCTCCACTTCCCCTCACCCCCTCGACACTGGAGAGCATCGTCGTGAGCGCTACCAAGTCGGTGATCGTCGCTGGCGCGCGTACCCCCATGGGCCGCCTGCTCGGCTCCCTCAAGAACTTCTCCGGCGCCGACCTCGGCGGGGTCGCCATCAAGGCCGCCCTGGAGCGGGCCGGTGTCGCGCCCGAGCAGGTGCAGTACGTGATCATGGGCCAGGTGCTGCAGGCCGGCGCCGGGCAGATCCCGGCGCGGCAGGCGGCCGTGGCCGCGGGTATCCCGCTGACCACCCCGGCGATCACCATCAACAAGGTCTGCCTGTCCGGCCTGGACGCGATCGCCCTGGCCGATCAGCTGATCCGGGCCGGCGAGTTCGACATCGTGGTGGCCGGCGGCCAGGAGTCCATGACCAACGCCCCGCACCTGCTGCCCAAGTCCCGCGAGGGCTTCAAGTACGGCGCGGTGGAGATGCTCGACGCGATGGCCTACGACGGCCTGACCGACCCCTGGGAGAACATCCCGATGGGCCAGTCGACCGAGAAGCACAACGCCCGCCTGGGCATCGAGCGCGCGCCGCAGGACGAGTTCGCGGCCCGCTCGCACCAGCGCGCCGCCGCCGCGCAGAAGAACGGCGTCTTCGAGGCCGAGATCACCCCGGTGTCGATCCCGCAGCGCAAGGGCGACCCGATCCTGTTCGCCACCGACGAGGGCATCCGCCCCGACACCACCGTGGAGAGCCTGTCCGGCCTGCGCCCGGCCTTCACCAAGGACGGCACCATCACCGCCGGCACCTCCTCGCAGATCTCCGACGGCGCCGCCGCGGTGGTCGTGATGTCCCAGGCCAAGGCCGAGGAGCTGGGCCTGGAGTGGATCGCCGAGATCGGCGCGCACGGCAATGTCGCGGGCCCGGACACCTCGCTGCAGTCCCAGCCCTCGAACGCCATCAAGCACGCCCTGGGCAAGGCCGGCCTGACCGTGGCCGACCTGGACCTGATCGAGATCAACGAGGCCTTCGCGGCGGTCGGCGTGCAGTCCATGAAGGACCTCGGCGTCGACGAGGAGATCGTCAACGTCAACGGCGGCGCGATCGCGCTGGGCCACCCGATCGGCATGTCCGGCGCGCGCCTGGTGCTCAGCCTGGCGCTGGAGCTCCAGCGGCGCGGCGGCGGCACCGGCGCGGCGGCGCTGTGCGGCGGCGGCGGCCAGGGCGACGCCCTGATCATCACCGTGCCGCAGCGCGGCTGACACCGCGCGGATAGGATCACCGGCCGTGGCTGGCAACGATGTGACGGACCTCGTCGAACGCGCCCGCAAGGGCGACCCGCGCGCGGTGGCGCGGCTGATCTCCCACGTGGAGGACGGCTCCCCGCTGCTGCGCGAGGTGATGGCGGCGCTGACGCCGTACGCGGGCTCCGCGTACGTCGTGGGCCTGACCGGCTCGCCCGGCGTCGGCAAGTCCACGTCCACCTCCGCGCTGGTCACGGCCTTCCGGGCGCAGGGCAAGCGGGTCGGCGTGCTGGCCGTGGACCCCTCCTCGCCGTTCTCCGGCGGCGCGCTGCTCGGCGACCGGGTCCGGATGCAGGAGCACGCCACCGACCGCGACGTCTACATCCGCTCGATGGCCTCGCGCGGGCACCTGGGCGGCCTGTCGGCGGCGACGCCGCAGGCGGTGCGGGTGCTGGACGCCGCGGGCTGCGACGTGGTGCTGATCGAGACGGTCGGCGTCGGACAGTCCGAGGTGGAGATCGCCGCGACCGCCGACACCTCGGTGGTGCTGCTGGCCCCCGGCATGGGCGACGGCATCCAGGCGGCCAAGGCCGGGATCCTGGAGATCGGCGACCTGTTCGTGGTCAACAAGGCCGACCGCGACGGCGCCGACGCGACCGCCCGGGAACTGGGCCACATGCTGGCGCTCGGCGAGTCCCGGTCCCCGGGCGACTGGCGGCCGCCGATCGTGAAGACGGTCGCGGCCACCGGCCAGGGCATCGAGGAGTTCGTCGAGGCGCTGGACAAGCACAAGGGCTGGCTGGAGGAGCACGGCAAGCTCGACGAGCGCCGGCGCTACCGGGCATCCGTCGAGATCGAGGGCATCGCCCTGGCCGCCCTGCGCGCGCGCATCGGCGACCTGCGCGGCGGCCGGCGGCTGTCGGTGCTGGCCGAGCGGGTCGTGGGGCGCGAGCTGGACCCGTACTCGGCGGCCGACGAGCTGGTCGCCGGCGTGAGCGACGAGTGAGGCTCACCGACGTCATCGTCGACTGTCGGGACCCCGAGGCGCTGGCCGCGTTCTGGTGCGAGGTCTTGGACCGGTCGATCGCGGCCCGGATCGGTCCTTTCGTCTTCCTGAACCGCGTCGACGGCATCGGGATCGGATTCCAGAAGACCGACGAGCCGAAGGCGGGCAAGAACCGCGTCCACTTCGACATCCGCTCGGATGACCCCGCGGCCGCGCGCGTGCACCTGGAAGCGCTGGGCGCGAGCTACCTCCCGGAGTACGCAGGGGGCGGCTTCCTGGTCATGGCCGATCCGGAGGGCAACGAGTTCTGCGTCCTGCCCGAGGGACCGTTCGAGCTCGACGACGAAGGGCGCGCGGACTACCTCCCGCGCGCCCTGTAAACGACTCGGAAGCCTTAGCTCTTCAGCGACTTGTGCAGCCAGAACGGGCCGGTCGGCAGCACCGAGGCGACCAGCACCACGAGGAAGCGCTTGGCGTCCCAGTTGTGGGTCTGCTTCACGCTGTACGCCAGTCCCACATAGGCCAGGAACAGCAGGCCGTGGATCATGCCGAACACCATGGTCGCGGCGGGCATGTGCGCGGCGTACTTCAGCGGCATCGCGATGCACAGCAGAATGAGGAAGGACACTCCTTCCGCCAGCGAGACCATGCGGAAGCGCGCGAGCTTGGGGTCCTCGGCGGTTGTCACATCGGCAGTGGTCACGGGCGGTTCCTCGCAGTTCACCGGGGTTATGGCCGACAACGTGTCGGTATATCCCGGGCAGAATACCCCAGCTGGTACCGCGGCATTACGCCTCCCCCTACGCTGGGCACCATGCGTGACTGGAACAGGCGCCGTTGTGCGCGTCGGGGGCATGAGACCTACGCACCGGTGGGCTCTGTAATGGAGACAGAGCTGGCCGCGAGACTTCGGGTGGAGACCGTCCACGGTCCGGCGTGGCGGTGTCTGCGCTGTGGCGACTTCGTCATAGGGGAGCCCGGCAGTAGCGGGCCGGCGGAGCAGGCACCGATCGTGCCGCGAGGCAAGGCGTTGCGGGACTTGTTCATCCTGCGGCTGCTGGCCGTCGAGCGGGTGATCCGCGGTGTGGTGATCCTGTTGATCGCCTGGGCGGTGTGGAAGTTCGGCAGCAGCCAGAACGCCGTGCAGCGGCTCTTCGAGTCGGACCTGAGCGCGTTCAAGCCGTTCGCGAACCACTTCGGGTGGGACGTCGAGCACGCCAGCGTGGTGGAGCGGATCCGCAAGACCTTCGACTACAAGCCGAAGACCATCCACACGGTGGCGCTGCTGCTCGGGGGCTACGCGCTGCTGGAGACGGTCGAGGGCGTGGGCCTGTGGATGGTCAAACGCTGGGGCGAGTACCTGACGGCGGTCGGCACCTCGATCTTCCTGCCGCTGGAGATCTGGGACGGCTACAACAAGGTGCACGAGCACAAGTCCTACATCCTGGCGATCTGCACGTTCACGATCAACGTCGGCGCCGTGGTCTACCTGCTGATCTCCAAGCGGCTGTTCGGCATCCGCGGCGGCGGCAAGGCGTTCGAGGCGCAGAAGCACGCCGAGGCGCTGCTGACGGTGGAGCTGGCGGCGTGTCAGGCCGAGATCCCGAGCGCCCGCGTCGACCTGACCGAGACGGTCGTGCTGAACAACCCGCAGCTGCCCGACCCGCATGTGAGCGACCCGCAGCCGGCTGATCCGGCCCCCGGAGCGCCGTGACGGCGTAGCTCGTGAACGCTCAGCCCGTCCCCGGCGTCACCGGGCCGGCGGGCTGAGCCGTTGCGAGTTCAACCACTGCCGTACGCTGGGACCATGACCGCCGACGGCACCGACGAACCACCCGGCATCGACGAACCACCCTGGCTCGACGAGACCGAGCAGGCCGTCTGGCGCCAGTACATCTCGGTGATGCGTCTGCTGCCGGACCGCCTGAGCGCGAGCCTGTCCCGCAGCCACGGCCTGACCCTGATCGACTACGAGGTCCTGGCCCGCCTGTCCGAGGCCCCGCTGCGCCGCATGCGCATGACGGAGCTCGCCGAGGGCGCGCTGCTCTCGAAGAGCCGCCTGTCGCACCAGATCAGCCGCATGGAGAAGGACGGCTGGGTCCGCCGCGAACCCTGCGAGACCGACGGCCGCGGCTTCTTCGCGGTGCTCACCGACCAGGGCTGGGACAAGCTGCTGGCGGCTGTGCCGCTGCACGTGCGCGACGTGCGCGAGGCGTTCGTCACACCGCTGAGCCGGGAGCAGCTGGTCGCGCTGGGCGACGCGCTGGACGTGATCGGGAAGGGTCTGGAGCAGGGGCGGGGCTGAGACGCGGGCTCCGTTCGGAGCAGCGGCTCGACGGGGGACCGTGGGGGACCGGGCGATGGCGGAAAGCTTGCGGGCACAGTCGGCACGCTGGGCCATGACGATCGCCGGGGCGCTGCTCGCGGTGGTGTCCGCCTGCCTGATCCCCGGCTTGCAGGGCAGGCAGCACGCCGCCGACTTCTTCGACGCCGACCACGCCGACCACGCCGACCACGCCGACCAGCTGAGCGTCACCGCGACGGTGACCGGCGTCTCCGGCTCGACGTCCGGCAAGTTCCGGGACACCCGTGTCGCCGTGACGGCGGACGACGAGCGAGATCGCGAGTACGCCGAGCGTGATCGGCCCCAGGTAGGCCAGGGCGGTGGTGTGCCCCGTGGCCGCCCCCGGCCTGGTCTTCACGGCGGTGCCTCGGGGTGGTCCTTTGCCGCGGCTTCGAGCCGGGTGATCGCTGCCGGCTTCCACTCGATGTCGTACCTCACGCAGGACGCCCGTCAGGCTTGAGCCCGAATCGAGCCGCGACCTCGGCGTGAGGGACGGAAGGCTCGCCATCGGCTTTGATCCGGTGCGCCTCGGCGATGTCGTACTCGTCTTCAAGCGTTTGGTAGTAGGCCAGCAATTCGGGGCTTATCACGAAGGCGGCAGGCTTGCCGTGTTGCGTGATCTCGATGACTCTGCCTCCGTGGCGGGCCTTGTTGACGACCTCTCCGAGGTGGGCACGGGCTTCGGTCACGGTGTAGGTGTCAGCCATGTACAAATCCCACACTTTGAAGGATTGGTTCGAGCTGAAAGCTGCCTGCGCTCACCCTGATGGGCTACTACTGCCGCCTTCCAACCACGACATGGCAATCGTCCTCTGAGCCGGCGTGCTCACCCGTCCCGACTTGCAGCCCCCCACCACCACTGTCACCGTGACCACTGTGAGCACCGCTGCGGACGGCCCCGACCTCGACGAGCGCCCCGAAGCGCATTCGAGCATCCCGGGCATCGCCGGGCTCTCCGAGCAGCGCAAGAACCGCGCGCTCGCGGTGTGCCTGCTCGTCGGCTTCATGACGCTGCTGGACGTCTCCATCGTCAACGTCGCGCTGCCCTCGATGCAGAAGGGCCTGTCCGCCACGCCCGCCGACCTGTCGTGGGTGGTCTCGGGGTACGCGCTGACCTTCGGGCTGGTCCTGGTGCCCTCGGGTGTCTTCGGGGACATGGTCGGGCGGCGGACCGCGTTCCTGGTGGGGCTGGCCGCGTTCACGGTGGCGTCGGGGTTGTGCGGGATCGCGCCGGGGGCGGCGTTCCTGGTGGTGGCGCGGCTGGTGCAGGGGCTGGCGTCGGGGATCCTGGGGCCGCAGATCTCCGGGCTGATCCAGGAGATGTTCAGCGGGGCGGCCCGGGCGCGGGCCTTCGGGTACTTCGGGGCGATTGTGGGGCTGGCCACGGCGGTCGGGCCGCTGGTCGGCGGGCTGTTGATCGCCGCCGGCGGGGAGGAGCACGGCTGGCGCTGGGTGTTCTTCGTGAACCTGCCGATCGGGGTCGTGGCGTTCGTGCTCGCGCTGCGGCTGATCCCCGGATGCGTCGGGTGCGGCAAGGACTTGGCGAAGGGACGCATCGACTGGGTCGGCGTGCTGCTCCTCGGCGCGTCCGTCGTCGCGATCATGCTGCCGCTGGTGCAGCAGCAGCAGTGGACGGGCCGCGGCAAGTGGTGGCTGGTGGTGCTCGGCGTGCTGCTGATCATCGCCTTCGCGCAGTGGGAGCGCAGGGTCGCGGCCTCCGGGCACACGCCGCTGGTCCCGCCCGCCCTGATCCGCATCCGCTCCTACACCCGCGGCAGCGTGCTCGGCCTGCTCTACTTCGCCGGCTTCACCACCATCTTCTTCATCTTCACGCTCTTCGTGCAGAACGGCCTGCACTACAGCGCCCTGGAAGCGGGCCTGGCCACCACCCCCTTCGCCATCGGCTCCGCGGTCAGCGCCACCCTCGGCGGACGCCTGGTCGGCAAGCACGGCCGCCCGCTGGTCATCCTCGGCCTCGTCCTGGTGGCGCTGGGCACCGCGGCCGCGATCCTGGTCGTGCACTGGGTCGACGGACGCGGCGCGGGGGTGGCCACGGCCGGCCCGCTGCTGGTCGCCGGCGTGGGCTCCGGCCTGGTCATCGCGCCCAACCTCGCGCTGTCCCTGTCGGAGGTCCCGGTGAGCCGGGCCGGAACCGCCGGCGGCGTCATGCAGACCGCGCAGCGCCTGGGCTCCGCGCTCGGCATCGCCTGCGTCGGCGCGGTGTTCTTCTCCCGCGTCAGCCAGGGCAAGGGCTTCGCCAACGCCTTCCAGGCCGGTGCGGTCGTGGCGATCTGCTTCGAGGTCGCCGCGCTGGTCGTCGGGATCGCCGACTGGCGCAGCCGCAAGGCCGAGCCCGGCACGCCGGAGGCACCGAGCAGGCCCCGGGCGACCGAGGGCTGAGGAGGCTTATGCGATGACCGAGGACGCCCTGAACCACATCGCCGCCCTGAACCGCATCACCGCCCTGAACCACATCGCCGCGCTGGTTCGCGACCGCCCCGGACAGGCGCAGCTGTACGTCCTGCACCATGGAGCCCCGATCCTCGACCTGAGCGTGCGCTGCCGGCCCGACACCCCGTTCCTGTTGTGGTCCACCGGAAAACCGTTCACCGCGATGGCCGTCCACCTGCTCGCCGAACGCGGCCGGCTCGACCTCGACGCCCCGATCGCAGAGCACTGGCCCGAATACGGCCGCGCCGGCAAGGAATCCGCGACCCCCCGCCACGCGCTCACCCACGCCACCGGCGCGCCGCTGTCGACTCGGCACGTCGTCGGCGACGCGCTGATCATGCACGACTGGGACCGGTCGGTGCGGGCGGCCGCCGCGGCCACGGCGAAGCGCGAGCCGGGCCAGTCCTCGGCGTACCACATCCTCAGCCAGGGCTTCATCCTCGGCGAACTCGTCCAGCGCGTCACCGGCACCCCGCTCGCCGAGTACCTGAGCACGCAGATCCTCGCCCCGGCCGGACTGCACGACACCTCGCTCGGCCTGCCGCCCGGACGCTGGGAAGCGCGGGCGGAACTGAAACCGGCGAGGGCGCCGAGAACCCCCTTCCCCGACCGGCTGAAGGTGGCCCGCTTCGCCCAGAAATCCGTGCGAACCGCGCCGATCCCGGCCGCGACGGTCCACTCCACGGCGCGCGACGTGGCCCGGTTCTTCCAGCTCCTGCTGGACGGCGGCAGCATCGACGGCGTCACCGTGTTCGCGCCGGAAACCGTGCGCTCGGCCCGGAACCCCGCGCGCTTCCCCACCACCGGCGGCGGCACCCATCGCGACCCGATCATCGGCCACGCCGTCCGCTGGGCCCACGGCTTCCAACTCGGGTGGGGCGATCAGCCGATCCAGACCGCGAAGCCCTTCGGCACCACGGCCGGCGAGGAGGTCTTCGGCCACAACGGCAGCAACTACTGCAACGCCTGGGCCGACCCGGACCACGGACTCGTCTTCGCGTACCTGTCGAGCCACATGGCCCCGCGCGGCCCGGCGCTCGCCTGGCAGACCGAGCTCAGCGACCTGGTGCGCGCGGCCGTCAGCGAGGCCGTCAGCGAGGCCGGAGTGCTCAGGGCAGCCGGCCCGGCCGAGCCTGGGTCCGCTTCCTGACCGCCCTGGCGTTGGCCCGCGACCCGACGACGAAGGGCTGCTGCTCGGAATACGTGGCCACCCAAGGGACGAACGGCCACGCCGCCGACAGCGCCAGCACCGCGACCCCGGCCAGCCCGAGCGCGGTGACCGCGTAGGAGGCCCGCACGATCGCGGCCAGCGTCGTGCCCAGCGCCAGCACCACCAGCGTCCAATCCGGGATCCGGTTGCGCCGCAGGTTGATCGCGACGCGGTCGTGCAGGAGCCTGCGGATCAGCGACCGGCCGAACAGAGACGCCGCGATCAGGCACAGCGCGACCTGCGACACGTCGTCGAGGACGATGTGGTGCGGGTTCTCGTCCGCGTCATGGGTGGAGCCGTGGAAGGTGAACCGGGTGATCTGGTCGCGCCAGACCAGCACCGGCAGGGTGTCGCCGTCGTAGACCGAGTCGGTCAGGTCCTGCGAGGAGCTCAGCGTGACCGTCTCGCCGTGGCCGGTCACCGGGTACACGTAGGCCTTGGTGGTGTAGCCGTGGGCGTTCTTGCCGGTGTTCTTCGAGGCGTAGACATAGCCGATGTCGGCGGTGGTGCGCAGGACACACGTCTGAGTCTGTACAGCCTGGGCGGCACAGTACGGCGCCTTGTCGTAAGCCGCGAGGTTCCCCTGGTCCGAAACGAGCCGCACCGCCCCGATGACCGCGAAGACCGCCGTGGTCACCGCGATCCCCGCGGTGATCAGCCGGCCGATCCAGCTGTTGATCCGGGCCCTGCGTCGCCGCCTCGCGGTTCGCCCCGGCAGGTCCACCATGTCCAACGTCCGCCCCGTTTTCCCCACGGGCCAGATGATACGCACAGGTCACGGGGACCGGACCCGGACCCGGACTCGGCGCGCGCCGTCCACTTCCCGGACGCGACTGGAGCGATAGAGTCCACAGTGCGAGAATGAACGTCTCAAGCCGAGTGAACAGTCTTCCTGTGTGATACGGATCGGAGCAGCGCATGCCAGCCCTGCGGTCGCGCACCAGCACCCACGGACGCAACATGGCGGGGGCGCGCGCGCTTTGGCGGGCCACCGGCATGGGGGACGACGACTTCGGCAAACCGATCGTCGCGGTCGCCAACTCCTTCACCCAGTTCGTCCCGGGCCACGTCCACCTGCGCAACGTCGGCGAGATCGTGGCCGAGGCGGTCAAGTCCTCCGGCGGTGTGGCCAAGGAGTTCAACACCATCGCCGTGGACGACGGCATCGCCATGGGCCACGCCGGCATGCTTTACTCGCTGCCCAGCCGCGAGCTGATCGCCGACGCGGTGGAGTACATGGTGAACGCGCACTGCGCCGACGCGCTGGTGTGCATCTCCAACTGCGACAAGATCACGCCCGGCATGCTGATGGCCGCGCTGCGCCTGAACGTCCCGACCGTGTTCGTCTCCGGCGGCCCGATGGAGGCCGGCAAGACCACGGCCATCGAGGGCGTGGTGCACTCCAAGATCGACCTGATCGACGCGATGATCGCCTCGGCCAACGACTCCGTCTCCGACGAGCAGCTCGACGGCATCGAGCGCTCCGCCTGCCCCACGTGCGGCTCCTGTTCGGGCATGTTCACCGCCAACTCGATGAACTGCCTGGTGGAAGCGTTGGGGCTGGGCCTGCCCGGCAACGGTTCGGTGCTGGCCACCCACGAGGCCCGGCGGCAGCTGTTCGAGCGCGCCGGCAGCACGGTGGTCGAGCTGGCCCGGCGCTACTACGAGGGGGACGACGAGTCCGTCCTGCCGCGCGCGATCGCCACCCCGGCGGCGTTCGGCAACGCCATGGCCCTGGACGTGGCCATGGGCGGCTCCACCAACACCGTGCTGCACCTGCTGGCGGCCGCGCAGGAGGCCGGCGTCGGCTTCGGGCTCAAGGACATCGACCACGTCTCGCGCCGCGTGCCGTGCGTGTCCAAGGTCGCGCCGAGCAGCCAGTTCCACATGGAGGACGTGCACCGCGCCGGCGGCATCCCGGCGATCCTCGGCGAGCTGAACCGCGGCGGGCTGCTGGACCGCGAGGTGCACGCGGTGCACGCCCCGACCCTGCAGACCTGGCTGGACGAGTGGGACGTGCGCGGCGGCAAGGCCTCCGAGGCCGCGATCGAGCTGTACCACGCGGCTCCCGGGGGCGTGCGCACCGTCGAGCCGTTCTCGACGGCGAACCGCTGGGCGAGCCTGGACACCGACGCGGAGAACGGCTGCATCCGCGACCTGGCGCACGCCTACACCAAGGACGGCGGCCTGGCGGTGCTGTGGGGCAACCTGGCGACCGACGGCGCGATCGTGAAGACCGCCGGCGTGGACGAGAAGATCTGGGAGTTCGCCGGTCCCGCGCGGGTCTTCGAGTCGCAGGACGACGCGGTCGAGGCGATCCTGGCGAAGAAGATCGTCGCCGGCGACGTCATCGTGATCCGCTACGAGGGCCCCAAGGGTGGCCCCGGCATGCAGGAGATGCTGTACCCGACGGCGTTTCTCAAGGGCACGGGCCTGGGCGCCAAGTGCGCGCTGGTCACCGACGGCCGCTTCTCCGGCGGCACCTCGGGCCTGTCCATCGGCCACATCTCCCCGGAGGCGGCCGGCGGCGGCGTCATCGCGCTGGTCGAGGAGGGTGACATGGTCAAGATCGACATCGCCACCCGCACCCTGCACCTGGACGTCGACCCCGAAGTGCTGGAGGAGCGCCGCGCCAAGCTGCTCGCGGACCTCGGCGGCTACCGGCCGCGCGAGCGCGACCGGCAGGTCTCGGTCGCTCTGCGCGCCTATGCCGCCCTGGCCTCCAGCGCGGCCACCGGCGGCGTGCGCGACCTCGGCCAAATCGGCAAGTAGCCGTGACCCAGCACCCGTTACGGATCGGCGCGAAGCTGGTCCCGCAAGGCACCTCCATCGCCGCGCTGCGCGCCTTCTGGCGCCTGGCCGACGAATCAGGGTTCGACCACCTGTGGGTCTACGACCACCTGGCCGGGGTCGGCAACGCCGCGACGGTGGCCGAGCCGGACCCGGCGATCGACCTGTTCGACGGCTGGTCGCTGCTGGCCGCCATGGCCTCCGAGACCCGGAACGCCCGGATCGGCTGCATGGTGACCGCGAACTCGCTGCGCCATCCGGCGGTGCTGGCCAAGATCGCCACCACGGTCGACCACCTGTCCGGCGGCCGCCTGGAGTTCGGCATCGGCGCCGGCTGGGCCGAGTACGAGCACCGGATGCTCGACATCGCGCTTGGTGGTCCGGGGCATCGAATCGACAAGCTCCGCGAATCACTGACGATCATCAAGGCCCTGTGGTCTCCGGAGAAGTTCATCGACTTCTTCGGGGACTACTACACGGTGGAGAAGGCCGTCCACGCGCCCAAGCCGGTCCAGAGCCCGCACCCGCCGATCTGGCTCGGCGGCACCGGCGAGAAGCGGATGCTGAAGTTGGTCGCCGAGCAGGCGGACGTCTGGAACACCGTGAACCACGACGGCGTCGACGAGGCCGCGCGGCTGTCGGGCGTGCTGGACCGCTGGTGCGCCGAGGTCGGCCGCGATCCGGGGGAGATCCGGCGCTCGGTGCAGCTGCGGCCGGACCCGCGCCGGGTGGTGGACGACGTCGCGCCGTGGCTGGACGCCGGCTTCACCGAGATCGTGCTGTTCTTCTCACCGGAGCAGCCGCTCGCCGACCTGGAGAAGGTCGCCGCGCGGCTGCCGATGATCCGTACCCTTATTTAGGGCGTCAGTTCACGTTCAGACCGGTGTCGTCGATGACGAACGAGGTCTGCAGCGAGGAGTCCTCGGTGCCGGTGAACTTCAGCGAGATGGTCTGGCCGATGTAGCTGGCCAGGCTGAAGGAGTGCTGGGTGTAGCCGCTGTTGTGGTTGAGGTTGGAGTAGGTGGCCAGGGTGCCCAGGACGGTGCCGGAGGAGTTCAGGACCTGCACCGACAGCTTGTCGTAGGCGGTGCTG